>NZ_PPRD01000056.1 GCF_002902575.1 Staphylococcus croceilyticus
CTCAGAACCCTCAAATTCAACAAATATTTACATTTGCTGCTTTAGCCATTGCGTTCTTACTTAGACCAATTGGCGGAATAGTATTTGGTATTATTGGGGACAAATTCGGGCGTAAAGTTGTATTAACAACGACAATTATCTTAATGGCCTTATCAACATTGACAATCGGTATTCTGCCGAACTACGACATGATTGGCTTATGGGCACCGGCGCTCTTGTTACTCGCTAGGGTATTACAAGGTTTCTCTACTGGTGGGGAATATGCAGGTGCGATGACATATATTGCAGAAATTTCACCAGATAAAAAACGTAATAGTTTAGGTAGTGGTCTTGAAATTGGAACACTATCTGGTTACATTGCAGCCTCAATTATGATTGCATTATTAAGTTTCTTCTTATCAGATGCACAAATGCAAGCTTGGGGTTGGAGAATTCCATTTATTCTAGGTTTATTCCTTGGTTTATTTGGTCTTTATTTACGTCGTAAACTTGAAGAATCTCCAGTTTATGAAAATGATGTTCAAACACCAGAACGTGATAATGTTGGTTTCTTTACTATTTTACGTTATCACTTTAAAGACATCTTAGTATGTTTCGTAGCTGTTGTATTCTTTAATGTAACGAACTATACAGTAACAGCTTATTTACCTACTTATTTAGGTCAAATCGTTAAGATTGATGAAACAACTACAAGTGTTTTAATTACTTGTGTTATGGCTGTTATGATTCCATTAGCTTTATTCTTTGGTAAAATGGCAGATAAAATTGGTGAGAAGAAAGTATTCTTAATCGGTACTGGTGGTCTTACTTTATTAAGTATTGTGGCATTTAGTTTAATCCACATTAAAGCATTACCACTGATTATTTTAGGTGTATTTATTTTAGGTTTCTTCTTATCAACATACGAAGCAACAATGCCTGGTTCATTACCAACAATGTTCTTTACACACATTAGATATCGTACATTAGCGGTAACATTTAACGTGTCTGTATCATTATTTGGTGGTACAACACCATTAATTAACTCTTGGCTAGTAGAATCAACTGGTAATGTTTATGCGCCAGCTTACTACTTAACTGCTATTAGTTTAATTGGCTTTATTGTGATTGCTGTATTTCATACAAGTACTGCAGGTAAATCACTTAAAGGTTCTTACCCTAATGTTGATAATAAGAAAGACCTTCATTACTTTGAAGAACATCCTAAAAAAGCATTATGGTGGATTAAAGAGAAGAAAAATAGAAAAGCATAATATAATATTTACACGCATTGGTGAGAGCAACCTCATCAATGCGTTTTTTTATTTAGGAGAAATTTAAAGAGATTCTAAGATAGATGTTCTCTCACTTAAGTTGTGATGCTTGCCTAGGGGGTTGGGTCGAGCCACGGTCTTGTAAAGTAGTTCTTAGATGAATGTTACTCATTTTGTTGCGACGCCTTCTTGCGGGAAAGGCTTAAGCCTGTAGTCTTATAAAGCAGTTCTTTGATTTTAATCATTAGAACTACTTACTTAAGTGTGTAAGCACTTAAGTTCATTAATTTACTTTATTAATTTTTATATTTCGACTATTTCAACTTATTTTAGCGTAAATATGTATAAACAAAATAGCGTCGATGTTAGCTAGGCTCAAAGATACTCTCTAAGCTTTCAAAGGGGGACATCTTTGGCTAACATTGACGCTATATTGAATAAGGTGAGTTTAGGAATGATTTATGACTTTTAAAGTTACTTTATATTAGGGGGCCAAGTACTTAAAAATCAATTTTGGGAATATACTTCTGTTTGAATTCTCATTTGGAAAAACACTTTTATTTTTTGTGAAAATGTCTTAATAACTTAATTTCATATTATCAAGATCATTCTCTAGTAGAGAGAGCAATTTATAGATTTCATTCTTGTTAAACGTTTCATCAAATTTTACCGTAATCGTCTTGAAGGTTTTTGTAATGATTTCGTACATTGGGATACCGTTCTCTATATTTTGCTTGTAGATGATCATGATGTGTGTTACCTCCTTTGTCTCTCTACACTTAATATAGTAATGGATTTTTTATATGAAAACATGAGCCCCAAGTACCAACTTTTCATACAACGTATAACCGATATGTATCTACGACTAAATGAGTAGTTTTAAAAATACATTATTATGAACATTAAAATCTCCCTATCTAGTGCTTGATAGGAAGGTTAATAAAATTATTGTTTAGTATTTATGAAAATTAGAGTTCACCTTTGAATAATTTTACGAATCTGTCAGGACTATCTTGACCTAAACAAATATCTAAAATCTCATGAGATTCTTGTTGTTCTTCTTCACTTCTAGGGAACATGCGACTTTCATATTCTTTGATTACTTCGTCGATACTATCATAATTTTTGGCAATGCCTTCTGCTAATTCAGCAGCATCTAACATTGCTAAGTTAGCCCCTTCACCAGATGGCGCCATTAAATGCGCTGCATCGCCGATTAATGTTACCCCTGATTTAGGTTCCCAACGATGTTTATCAGGTAAAGCGTTGATTTTACGTGCCACAATATCTGAATCTGCTTCAGTTAATAGGGCAGTAATTTCAGGTGACCAACCTTTAAATTCTGCTTTAATTGTGTCGATAGCTTCTTGTTTATTTGAAAAATCAATGCTATCAATCCATTCTAAATCACGATTCATTTCGATATAAGTGTGAATGACATTGTTAGCTTCACGATGAGCTACAAAGCCTTTTCCTGGAGCTAAAGCGTACATAGCACCTTGGCCAACTAATTTAGCTGTTTCAGGATAGTTGTTGTCTACATCATGTAAATAAGTTTCGATAAATGTTGTACCAACATAGTCTGGTGTCACATCTGTTAATAGTTTGCGCACTTTAGACCATGCGCCGTCAGCACCAATTAATTTGCTAGTTGTAACTTCGCTATCATCTCTAAAGACAACGCGATATTGACCATTTTGAATTTCTTCTACATGATCCACTTTTTTATTCCATTCAATTGTTTCATCTGGAAGAGAGTCAAGTAGGATTTGACGTAAATCTCCACGTAATACTTCTGGACGTCCATTATCTTCATCAGCTGGAACATCTAATAATAATTCGCCGTTTTCATCAACGATACGTGCTGCGTCAGCGCCTTCATGAATAATTGAATGAAATTCATCCATTAAATTGGCTTTTTCTAAAGCGACTTGACCATTATATTCATGAATATCTAATTGCCCACCTTGCGTACGTGCCTCAGGTGATGCATCAGCTTCATATACTTTTGAAGGAATGCCATTAACATATAGTACACGAGCTAATGTTAAACCGCCAATGCCACCACCTATAATTGTTACAGGTTCTTTTACTTCTACATCTTTATTTAATTCACTCATCATATTAACTCCTTATTTTTAAAAAGTTTTCCATGCACTCATAGTTTACGCCCAAAATACATGCTTTAAACATATTTAAACTTCGTAGATTAATTTGAAAGAAATATAAAACAGTTAGGCAAATAGTTTAACGTTGAACAATGTATGATGGTGTGTGTGGGAGCCAACATAGAGAATTTCGCATAGAAATTCTACAAGCAATGCAAGTTGGGGTTAATGAACGTAAGGGTTCGCACACTTAAGTGAGTGAATATCTATCTTAGAACTATTTTAGATACAAAATTAAAAAAACTGCCCGCAAAGTCATAGACTTTGAGGACAGTTAAAATGCATTTCTTTAAACTTCAGTTACTTCTACGTCGATGTGTTCAACACGGTTGTAAGCACCGTGGTCTACTGGACCTACGAAGTCGTTCATTTTCCAACCGTTTTTAATTGCTGAAGCAACAAATGCTTTCGCACTTACAACTGCTTCTTTAGGTGATTTACCATTCGCTAAGTATGCTGTTGTTGCAGCTGCAAATGTACAACCTGCACCATGGTTATAACTTTGTTGGAACATGTTAGTAGTTAATTGATAGTATTTGTCGCCATCGAAGTATAAATCATAAGACTTATCTTGATCTAAAGCTTTACCACCTTTAATAATGACATGTTGTGCGCCTTGGTCGTAGATGACTTTAGCCGCTTTTTTCATATCTTCGATTGAAGTTAATTTTCCTAAACCAGAAAGTTGACCAGCTTCAAATAAGTTTGGTGTCACTACTGTTGCTTTAGGTAATAAATATTCGATCATAGCATCAGTATTTCCCGGGTTAAGTACTTCGTCTTCACCTTTACAAACCATAACTGGGTCAACTACGAAGTATTTTGCGCCTGACTCTTCGAATGCTTCGCCAGCACGTTTAATGATTTCTTGTGTACCTAACATACCAGTTTTTACAGCATCTGGACCGATTGAGATAGCTGTTTCTAATTGTTTCTCAAATAAATCCATTGAAAGAGGTGTCACATCATGAGACCAAGTTTCTTTATCCATTGTTACAACAGCAGTTAAAGCTACCATGCCGTAAGTATCTAATTCTTGAAACGTTTTAAGGTCCGCTTGCATACCAGCTCCCGCACTAGTATCTGAACCTGCAATAGTTAAAACTTTTTTTAATGCCATATTGATTCACTCCCGACAGTTTTCTAATCTATTACATATCATAACATGTTTTTTATAAAGCATACTAGCACAAGCGTTGAGAGAGATAATGGTAGGAAATTGATAACTGATGATATGCACATTATGTTAAAATATGGCATGAGGTGAAAGCGATGGAATGGTCAGAAATATTTCATGATATTAAACAGAGGCATGACTTTAAAGCAATGCATGATTTTCTAGAAAAAGAGTATACGACTCAAATCGTCTATCCAGATAGAGAGAATATTTATCAAGCGTTTGATTTAACGCCATTTGAAGATATAAAGGTAGTCATTTTAGGACAGGATCCTTACCATGGACCTAATCAAGCGCACGGTTTAGCGTTCTCTGTACAACCAAATGCGAAATTTCCACCGTCATTAAGAAATATGTATAAAGAGTTAGAAGATGATATTGGTTGTCATAGAACATCGCCACATTTACAAGATTGGGCGCGCGAGGGCGTATTATTATTAAATACTGTATTAACAGTACGTCAAGGCGAAGCACATTCTCATAAAAATATTGGTTGGGAAACCTTTACCGATGAAATCATTCAAGCGATTTCGGACCATCGAGAAAATGTGGTGTTTATTCTGTGGGGTAAACCTGCCCAACAAAAATTAAAATTAATCGATACGTCTAAACACCATATCATTAAATCTACGCATCCTAGTCCATTGTCAGCACATCGTGGTTTCTTCGGTTCGAAACCTTACTCACGTGCTAATGAGTTTCTAGAATCGAAAGGGAAATCTCCAATTCACTGGTGTGAAAGAGAGGAATAATAGATGAATAAAGAACAAATTATTCAATTAATCGAACGCGAACTTGTACAAGCAGATGAAGCTAACAATAATCAAGAATTTGAAAAGCACATGTATGCGATTCATACGTTGACTTCATTGTATGCTAATCAGGAGAGTGCGCCTAGTACACGTCGCAATAAAACGCACGATTTTACTGATACAGTAACGGCGTCTTCATTTTCAAAAAAAAATAATACAATGACTAGCTCGGGAATGAGTCATTCTGCTTCATCAAATAAGTCAACGGTTACGGCTGCTGAAATCGAAGCGATGGGTGGCAAGGTGCCAAATTCAATGAAATCGTCACAAAATAATGATTTGTCATCGAATACAATGGTTACAGATGATGAAATCGGTAATGGTGAATCCATATTTGATTTCTAGAAGAAATAAGGAGTTTGAGGATAAATGATGAAAGTATTTATAATCTTAGGAGCTTTATGCACGATGATGTCAGTAGGTACTGGTGCATTCGGTGCACATGGCTTAGAAGGTAAATTGTCGGACAAGTACATGTCTGTGTGGGAAAAAGCAGTGAATTACCAAATGTATCACGGACTCGGCTTATTAATTATTGGTGTAATCAGTGGTACAACTTCAATTAATGTTAATTGGGCTGGATGGCTTATATTCTTAGGAGTAGTCTTCTTTAGTGGTTCACTTTACATTCTAGCATTAACACAAATTCGTATATTAGGTGCCATAACACCGATTGGTGGGGTACTGTTCATCGCAGGTTGGTTAATGTTAATCATTTCTACATTTAAATTTGTAGGTTAAATTTATTAATAATCGAATATTCATAGGTTAAAACACTCACTTCAAGGGTATATAGGGTACTTGAGGTGAGTTTAATTTATGAAAGATAAAAATCAAAATCAGAATCTAGATAGAGGAGATTTGAAACAGAACCTCTCAGAAAAATTTGTGTGGGCGATTGCTTATGGTTCTTGTATTGGCTGGGGCGCATTTATTTTGCCAGGGGATTGGATTAAACAATCTGGACCTATTGCAGCATCAATAGGGATTGTTATTGGTGCATTACTGATGATTTTAATTGCGGTAAGTTATGGCGCGTTAGTCGAGAAATTTCCTGTATCAGGTGGCGCATTTGCATTTAGTTACTTAAGTTTCGGCAGATATGTGAGTTTCTTCTCATCATGGTTTTTAACATTCGGATATGTCTGTGTAGTTGCTTTGAATGCTACGGCATTTAGTTTATTGGTAAAATTCTTATTACCTAATTTATTGAATAACGGAAAACTTTACACAGTTGCCGGATGGGATGTTTACATCACTGAAATTATTATTGCAACGGTCTTATTACTGGTATTTATGTTTATCGCTATTCGTGGTGCAAGCGTTTCAGGATCGTTACAATATTACTTCTGTGTAGCAATGGTGATTGTAGTCTTATTAATGTTCTTTGGCTCATTCTTTGGCCATAATTTTAGTTTTAGTAATTTACAACCATTAGCGAATCCTAAGAGCGGATGGTTTACATCTATTATTATGATTGTCGCCGTAGCACCATGGGCTTATGTAGGTTTCGATAATATTCCTCAAACTGCAGAGGAATTTAACTTTTCACCTAATAAAACGTTTAAACTAATCGTTTATAGTTTATTAGCATCATCATTAACATATGTAGTAATGATTCTTTATACAGGTTGGTTAAGTACTAATAATGCAAGTCTTAACGGTAATTTATGGGTGACTGGTGCTGCAACACAAACTGCTTTTGGCTACATTGGTTTAGGCGTGTTGGCAATTGCGATTATTATGGGAATTTTTACAGGATTAAATGGCTTCTTAATGAGTGCAAGTCGTCTATTATTCTCAATGGGACGTTCAGGCATTATGCCTAGAGCGTTTAGCAGATTGCACCCTAAATACAAAACACCTTATGTCGCGATTATCTTTTTAGTCGCAGTAACACTTATTGCACCTTGGTTAGGCCGTACAGCTTTAACTTGGATTGTAGATATGTCTTCAACTGGCGTATCCATTGCTTACTTTATTACATGTTTATCTGCGGCTAAATTATTTAGCTATGATAAGAATAGTAATACGTACGGACCTGTTTATAAGACGTTTGCCATTTTAGGTTCTATTGTATCATTCATATTCCTTCTATTATTATTAGTACCAGGTTCACCAGCATCACTTTCAATGCCATCATATATCGCATTAGGTGGTTGGTTAATCATTGGCTTAATCTTCTTTGTTATACGTTATCC
Source organism: Staphylococcus croceilyticus (assembly GCF_002902575.1). Lineage (GTDB taxonomy): Bacteria > Bacillota > Bacilli > Staphylococcales > Staphylococcaceae > Staphylococcus > Staphylococcus croceilyticus. Next base: position 7,612 of record NZ_PPRD01000056.1, read on the forward strand.
TAAGTTGAAACGTATTGATAGTGATGAATTAAGCCGCTTGATTTTAAACCGCTCTGAAAATGAGGTCGAAGATATGATAGAAGATACAAACAAATAAATAATGTGTCATTGTTAAATTATAAATTAAAAAGTGCATGATACTGAACAACCCTACGTTCAATATCATGCACTTATTTTTTATATATTAAATACGTTCTCGTCGACGATCAAATCCTGATACGACAATCTTAGAAATTTGATCAGCAAATAATAAACCAAGCGCAATAGCGCCAGCAATTAATGTTACTTCGAGCATCGTATTAATGGCTTTACCGAATTGCAATAATACTAAATTTTTAGTGGCGTCAAATGCAAGCCCACCAGGCACAAGAGGGATAATCCCTGGCACCATAAATATAATTGCAGGTTCTCTTTTTCTACGTGCCATATAGTGACTGATTAGACCTAAAGCAAAACTACCAAAGAAACTAGAATAAATCGTATGAATACTAAGCCCTTGATAGAAAAGGATGTAAACCATCCAACCACATGCCCCTACAAAACCACATGAAAGATATAATCTTCTAGGAGCGTCGAATATAACACAGAAAAACAGTGAAGCGGTATAACTAAAAAGTAAATTTAACAACCAAAACATGTGTATACACTCCTAAACTAAAATTAACACTGAACCTACACCTGCACCGATACCAAAGGAGGTAACAAGTGCTTCAAGCGATTTCGTCGTAAACATCAACATATGTCCACCAAATAAATCTTGGATGGCATTTGTGATAAGTACTCCAGGGACGATAGGCATTACTGATGCGATGATAATCGTCGCTAAATCACCACTAGGGACTAAATAATGACCTAGAACTGAAATAACACCAATAACTAATGAGCCTATGAATTCAGGTATAAATTGAGCATGTAATCGGCGGTCTAAAATTTCAACCACTAAATAACCTAGTCCACCAGCTAATAGCGCTGTGATAACATCGATAAGTTGACCACCTTGTAAATAAAGGAAGCTAATAGCAATAATGGCAGCAGCAATACCTTTGAAGGTTAGGCTACTATCTCTTTTAGCCACATAAATATGTTCGAGTTTGGCTTTTGCATCTTCAAGCGAGATCTTACCTTTTGTAATTTGTCGTGAAATTTCATTAACTTGTGAAATTTTAATTAGATTTGTGTCGCGGGAATTAATTCTAAAAATTCGCGGATAGGATTCATTATGTAATGTAAATTGTATAACAGTGTTTGTAACGAAACTATTGCTTTCAGAGTAACCTAATTTGCGTGCAATGCGAGTCATTGTATCTTCAACACGTGTGCCTTCAGCGCCAGATTCCAATAAGATACGTCCAGCAATCATAACCACGTCTTTTATTAATTTTTCATTTGCGTTTTCATTTGTATCTATATGTTTCATTTCATCACCATTCATATTTATGTAACATAATTATAGTTGATGCCCATTGAAAAGACTACTACGTTAATGAAAATTTAAAAAATAAAATGATTACAATTCGTTAATAATAATGAATAAGAAGGTAATGACATAAAGTTGTAATATACTTAATTAAAAATAATTAACAACATTTCTCTATAATGTTTCAAAATATTACAATTCGGTTAAATAACAATTAGTTAACAATTTGTGAATAATATTGGGTAGCGACAATATTTTTCATAATGTTAACGTTCAGAGTAGTAATTAAGTTCTCCCAAACATACTACACGAAGTACACTTTGAGATAGAAGTGTACTTTCCTTTAACAAATAATACTAATATATATAGAGTATAATAAATAGCCCGTAGATGCAGAGTCTACGGGCTATTTTGATTTTTATTACTTAAAAGACGTTCTTAGGTAGATATTCACTCACTTGAGTTGTAAAGAAATTCTTAGATGAACATTCACTTATTTTTGTTGCGACGCTTTCTTGCGGGAAAGGCTTAAGCCTATAGTCTTAAGCTCTTTCTTTTCCGCCAAGAGTCGCGCAACAACACTCGTAGTGCATCTCTAGAATTTCTTACCTAAGTGCTCTAGCACTTAGGTACATTAATAATCAACATAGGAATCTTCGCAACTACGTTTCGTTATCTATCTTAGAATGCCTTACGCAAGTGCATGCGCACTTGTGTTTAATATCATAAATGGTTCCTACCTTAAGATAGAAACCATTTAAATCAAACTATATTTGAATTTGTCATACAATTCTTTTTTAAGAGGCTAATCTCAATTTATTTGTTAAATTGAGAAGAATGTTTCGAAATCGTCTGTTTTTAAGATATGACCGATGTAGAAACTACCAAAGTCGCCGTAGCGTGCTGTTGTTTCATCAAAGCGCATTTCATAAACAATTTTTTTGAATTGTAAGACGTCATCTGCGAATAATGTTACGCCCCATTCGAAATCGTCGAAGCCTACTGAACCAGTGATGAATTGCTTGATTTTACCAGCATATTGACGACCAATCATACCGTGGTTATACATTAATTTTTTACGTTCTTCCATTGGTAACATGTACCAGTTATATGTTTCATTACGGCGTTTATCCATAGGATAGAAACAGATATATTCTGCTCTAGGTAATTCTGGATATAAGCGTGCTCTTATGTGTGGGTTTTGATAAGGATCTTCATCAGATTTACCAGCTAAATAGTTACCTAATTCGATAACTGATACATATGAGTAAGTTTGAATAAAGAAATCAGCAATGCGAAGTTTATTTAGTTCATTTTCAATCGCATTTAATTCTTTCATTTCTGGACGTAAGTACCATAATAAGATATCAGCTTTTTGTCCAGTAATATTATATAAGGCGTAATCGCCAGCGTGTTCATCTCTAGCGCTTGCTTTATCATTAATAAATGCTTTAAATTCGTTAATCATTGCTTCACGCTCATCTTCAGGCACTAATCGGAAAGTTGCCCAATCTACAGCGTAAAATAAATGAAGACTATACCAACCATCTAATGTTTCGGCTGCTTCACTCATAATATATCGCTCCTTTAAATATGATATTTATCATTTAATACAGGTTAAATTTTATCATAAAGAGAAATGTGAAACATACCTAAATGATTACAAATTGGTGAAATGGAAATCTCGCTACAAATGCAGTATAATTAGGTTGCAAAATATTATTATGAAATTATTTAGGAGGGCATTATGTCTAGTTTATTAGATGTATTACAAGAAAAACTTTCAGGAAAAAATGTAAAAATCGTATTACCTGAAGGTGAAGATGAACGTGTATTAACAGCTGCTACAAAATTACAAGCAACTGACTACGTAACACCAATCGTTTTAGGTGACAACGATAAAGTTAAACAATTAGCTGAAGAAAAAGGATTAGATATTTCAAATATTGAAGTAATCAATCCTTCTACAAGCGAATTAAAACCTGAATTAGTTAAATCTTTTGTTGAACGTCGTAAAGGTAAAGCAACTGAAGAACAAGCTAAAGAATTATTAGATAACGTTAACTACTTCGGTACAATGTTAGTTTATGCTGGTCATGCTGAAGGTTTAGTAAGTGGTGCTGCACATTCTACTGGTGATACTGTTCGCCCTGCATTACAAATCATTAAAACAAAACCAGGCGTATCTAAAACTTCTGGTATCTTCTTTATGATTAAAGATGACCAACAATATGTATTCGGTGATTGCGCAATCAACCCAACATTAGAATCTTCTGATTTAGCTGAAATTGCTGTTGAAAGTGCTAAATCTGCTAAAAGCTTTGGCATGGATCCACGCGTAGCTATGTTAAGCTTCTCAACTAAAGGTTCTGCGAAATCAGACGATGTTGAAAAAGTTGCTAACGCAGTTAAATTAGCTCAAGAAAAAGTTGAATCTGAAGGCTTAGATAATGTAGTTATCGATGGTGAATTCCAATTCGACGCTGCTATCGTACCTGCTGTTGCTGAGAAAAAAGCACCAGGCGCTAAAATCCAAGGTGATGCAAACGTATTCGTATTCCCAAGCTTAGAAGCTGGTAACATTGGATACAAAATTGCACAACGTTTAGGCGGATTCGACGCAGTTGGTCCTGTATTACAAGGTTTAAATTCACCTGTTAACGACTTATCTCGTGGTTGCTCAACTGAAGACGTTTATAACTTATCAATTATCACAGCTGCGCAAACATTACAATAATGGATTTAGCAAGCAAATATTTTAATGACATTGATTGGCGCTATGTTGACCATACTTCTGGTTTAGCGCCAATGCAGTCATTTGCATTTGATGACACGTTTTCAGAAAGCGTGGGTAAAGACCAGTCATGCAATGTTGTGAGAACTTGGATTCATCAACATACCGTTATTCTAGGTATTCATGATTCACGCTTGCCCTTTTTAAAAGATGGTATTCAGTATTTAACTGACGAAATCGGTTATAATGCGATAGTTAGAAACTCTGGAGGCCTTGGCGTAGTACTCGATCAAGGTGTTTTAAATATTTCTCTTATCTTTAAAGGTCAAACTGAAACAACTATTGATGAAGCATTCACCGTGATGTATTTATTGATTTGTAAAATGTTTGAAAATGAAGATATCGAAATAGATACGAAAGAAATTGAACATTCGTATTGTCCGGGTAAGTTCGACTTAAGCATTGATGGTAAGAAATTTGCAGGTATTTCACAACGTCGTGTACGTGGCGGTATTGCCGTTCAAATTTACCTTTGTGTTGAAGGTTCTGGCTCTGAGCGTGCTGAAATGATGCGTGTCTTTTATGAACGTGCGCTTAAAGGTGAGACAACTAAGTTTAAATATCCAGATATTCAACCTGAATGTATGGCTTCATTAGAAACATTACTTGCACGTGAAATTAAAGTCCAAGATGTGATGTTCCAATTATTGCATGCCATTAAAGATTTAGGTGGTAAGCTCAATATGGATGAGATTACTAATGATGAATGGGCGCGTTACGAAGGTTATTTCGATAAAATGATTGATCGTAACGAAAAAATGACACGTTCAATGGATAAGAAGTAAGCGTTAATTGAATAGATATTAAGAAGAGGTTTTTATTACTTTTAAAGTAATAATAAGCCTCTTTTTTTAATGGAGAAAAAAGTTGAATAAGTAGAATAATATATTGGAATTATTATAAAGTGCTATATTCCTACTTATTTTTATAGTAATATTATTTAGGTGGACTAATTTAAGTTGAATTGGAATTTCTGATTTGAAAACTCGTAAACACAATGTCATCGTGTGTTTTCAAGATGGAACGGAATCATCATAATATTCCAATGATTAACTCTGAGATAATTAAAAAGTATGGTTTAACACAGAATAAGTGTTGTAACGATGTTAATAAATTCGATTTTTAGGGTATAAATATTTTTAAGTTTTGAACTAATTTTGACAAAGTTTTATACTATTTATTGATATGAGTTTTATAACATAAATTTTTATTAAATTTATTTTCAATATTTGAACTTACTATACCGCCATAAAACATAATTGTTATAAAACAGATTGACGGTAATTAAAAAACGTAAGAGTGCGTTATCATAATTGAGGTTATATGCCATTTAAATGCGTATGCGTGCCTCGAAATAATTTTCAGAAAGAATATTAAAGGTGAGATATCATGGTACAACGTGGCTATGGGGAGTCTAACGGGAAGATCATATTAATCGGGGAGCATGCGGTCACTTTCGGGCAACCGGCAATTGCGATCCCATTTACTTCAGGAAAAGTCAAAGTGCTTATTGAAAGTTTAGAAAAAGGTAACTATTCAGCGATTCAAAGTGATGTGTACGATGGCCCATTATACGATGCGCCAGAACATTTGAAATCGTTAATTGGACATTTTGTTGAAAATAAAAAAGTTGAAGAACCGTTATTAGTTAAAATTCAAGCTAATTTACCGCCTTCAAGAGGCTTAGGTTCAAGTGCAGCAGTAGCGGTTGCATTTATTAGAGCAAGTTATGATTACTTAGGCTTAACGTTAACAGATAAAGAATTGTTGGAACATGCGGATTGGGCAGAACGCATTGCGCATGGTAAACCAAGCGGTATCGATACGAAAACGATCGTAACTAACCAACCAGTTTGGTATCAAAAAGGCGAAGTTGAAATCTTAAAATCTCTTGATTTAGATGGCTACATGGTAGTCATTGATACAGGAATTAAAGGCTCTACAAAACAAGCCGTAGAAGATGTTCATCGTTTATGTGATAACGATGAAGCGTATATGAAAGTCGTGGAACATATTGGAAGTTTAGTTTATTCAGCAAGTGAAGCAATTGAACATCATAGCTTTGATCAATTAGCAGAAGTATTTAACGCATGTCAATCAGATTTACGTACGCTCACAGTGAGTCATGATAAAATTGAAATGTTGTTGAAATTAGGTGAACAACATGGCTCTGTGGCAGGTAAATTAACAGGTGGCGGTCGTGGAGGCAGTATGCTAATTCTAGCTAAAGAGTTAAATACAGCGAAAGCGATTGTTTCAGCAGCCGAGAAAGCCGGCGCACAACATACGTGGATTGAAAAGTTAGGAGGATAAACCATTGAAACGAAGTGGTAAAGCACGTGCACATACGAATATAGCACTGATTAAATATTGGGGTAAAGCAGATGAAGCGTTAATCATCCCCATGAATAACAGTTTATCGGTGACGTTAGACCGTTTTTATACGGAAACGAAAGTAACCTTTGACGAAACACTATCTCATGATCAGTTAATTCTTAACGGAGAAGAAGTAGATGCGAAAGAAAGCGCAAAGATTCAACGTTATATGGACATGATTCGTAAAGAAGCAGGCATCACAACGCATGCTTTAATTGAAAGTGAGAATTTCGTACCAACAGCTGCAGGTTTAGCGTCTTCAGCTAGTGCTTATGCTGCTTTAGCTGGTGCTTGTAATGAAGCACTACAATTAGGTTTATCTGATAAAGATTTATCACGTTTAGCACGTCGTGGCTCTGGTTCAGCTTCACGTAGTATTTTCGGTGGTTTCGCTGAATGGGAAAAGGGACATGATGATGCTACATCATATGCGCATCGTATTGATGCAAATGGTTGGGAAGACGATCTAGCCATGATTTTTGTTGTCATTAATAATAAATCTAAAAAAGTTTCAAGTCGCTCAGGGATGTCATTAACACGTGATACATCTCGCTTCTATCAATATTGGTTAGATCATGTCGACGAAGACTTAAAAGAAACAAAAGATGCGATTTCAAAGAAAGACTTTAAGCGTATGGGTGAAGTCATCGAAGCAAATGGGTTACGTATGCACGCAACGAATTTAGGTGCACACCCTCCATTTACATATTTAGTACCAGAAAGCTATGAAGCGATGCGTATTGTACATGAATGTAGAGAAGCGGGCTTGCCTTGTTACTTTACAATGGACGCAGGACCTAATGTAAAAGTATTAATTGAAAAGAAAAACCAACAAGCAATTGTAGATAAATTTATAGAAACATTTGACCAAGCGCAAATCATCACAAGCGACATTACACATTCAGGCGTCGAAATAATTAAGTAAGGAAGAGATATAATGATTCAGGTGAAAGCACCCGGGAAACTATATGTAGCAGGTGAATATGCAGTAACTGAGCCAGGCTATAAGTCTGTCTTAATTGCTGTAGACCGATTTGTTACGGCTGCAATTGAAGCTTCAAATGAAGTGTCAGGTACCATTCATTCTAAAACGTTGCATTACGAACCAGTAACGTTCTATCGCAATGAAGATAAGATTGAAATATCTGATGCACATGCCGCAAACCAATTGAAATACGTGGTAACGGCGATTGAAGTTTTTGAACAGTATGCTAGAAGCTGTAATATCCACTTAAAACATTTTCATTTGACGATTGATAGCAATTTAGATGATGCTTCAGGTCAAAAATATGGTTTAGGTTCAAGTGCTGCAGTATTAGTTTCTGTCGTGAAAGTGTTAAATGAATTTTATGATATGCAATTATCTAATTTATATATTTATAAATTGGCTGTTATTGCGAACATGCGACTTCAAAGTTTAAGTTCTTGCGGAGATATTGCTGTAAGTGTATATAGTGGCTGGTTAGCGTATAGTACCTTTGATCATGAATGGGTGAAACAACAGATGGAAGAAACATCTGTTACAGATGTTTTAGAGAAGAACTGGCCGGGTCTTCATATCGAACCACTTCAAGCACCTGAGAATATGGAAGTGTTAATAGGTTGGACGGGTTCACCTGCGTCTTCACCTCATTTAGTAAGTGAAGTTAAACGTCTTAAATCTGACCCTGTTTTTTATGGAAAATTCTTAGACCAATCGCATACATGTGTTGAAAACTTAATTTATGCATTTAAAACAAACAACATTAAAGGCGTGCAAAAGATGATACGTCAAAACCGTAGTATTATCCAACAAATGGATAACGAAGCAACGGTAGATATTGAAACAGAGAATTTAAAATTACTGTGTGATATTGGAGAACGCTTTGGTGGCGCTGCGAAAACTTCTGGCGCTGGTGGAGGCGACTGTGGTATTACTATTATAGACAACCGTATTGATAAACAACGCATTTATGATGAATGGGAAACTAAAGGTATTAAACCGCTTAAATTTAGAATTTATCACGGCCAATAAAAGAATAGAGAAATGAGTAAGACATAATTCGATTAGGAAGTTAGTGTCTTGCTTTTTTTATTGGGAAAATGTAGGACTTTTAAACCAGTGCTTGAATTTTCCAATAAAAAGAGTAAAATAATTAGAGTTAAATTAAACCGTAAATAATTAAGACGAATATATATAATGTTAAAAATGGAAAGGTGGGTGGAAAATGAAAAACAAATTCCTAATCTGCGATGAATGCCAAGCAGTAAATATAAAATCGTTAAAGAAAAAACTAGAAAAATTAGATCCTGAAGCGGAAATTGAAGTAGGTTGCCAATCCTATTGTGGCCCGGGACGTCGTAAAACTTTCGCATTCGTAAACAACCGCCCACTTGCTGCACTCACTGAAGATGAATTAATGGAAAAGGTGACAGCGCAACTGAAAAAACCACGTGATCCTGAAGAAGAAGAGCGATTACGTAAACGTAACGAGGAACGTAAACGACGCAAAGAAGAACAAGATAGAAAATTAAAAGAAAAATTAGCCAAACGTAAAGCAGCTAAATAAAATTCTTTTAACAAGGATATCATAACTGCAGTCGTTGGCGATTTTCTAAGATATGCGCTTAGTTATCGTGATATATCTGAAATATTAAGAGAACGTGGTGTAAAGGTTCATCATTTAACGGTCTACCTTTAGGTTTAAGAATATGCTCCTATTTCGTATCTAATTTGGAAGAAAAAACATAAAAAAGGCTATTATAAATGGCGTGTTGATGAGACATGCATCAAAATAAAAGGCACAAACCTTATTATATCAAGGTTTGTGCCTTTATAAAGCAGTATGATTTAATCATTATTTATACATATAAATATAATGTCACTTATGAGAAGTACATACATTATAAGTAAAAATTTGTTAAATTGTACAAGTTATTGTACAATTGGAGTAATAAATATTTAATGACTATAAGGAGGTATTTAATATGATTGTTAAATCCTATTCATATGTACGTGAACATTTCAAAGATATGATTAATAAAGTTAATGATGATAGCGACACGATAACAATTACCACCAAAGATCGTAATGCAGTTATAATGTCAGAAGATAATTATAATGAAATTATGGAAACACTATACTTGCAACAAAATCCTGCCAACGCGAAACACTTATCAGAATCTATCGAAAACTTAGAACGTGGTAATGTAAAAATTAAGGATATTTTGATATAAGTGGCTAAATTAAATATTACTTTTTCGCCACAAGCATTTGAGGATTATGAATATTTTCAGACAAAAGATAGAAAGATGGTTAAAAGGATTAATCAGTTATTAAAAAGTATTTCTAGAGATGGTGCATTAGATGGTATAGGTAAACCAGAAAAGTTAGTTGGCAATTTTTCTGGATATTATAGTAGACGAATTAATCAAGAACATAGATTAGTATACACAGTAAATGACAATGCAATATTAGTTGCATCTTGTAGATATCATTATAAATAAAAGCATCTAACCAAAAATTCGGTTAGATGCTTTTATTTGCATAATTATATAAAACATGCTATAGTTATGTATTTAAGTCTATCTATACATTCTTACTATTTCTATTAAGATAGATATTTTTGTAAATCGACAATTACAATAATACATCATCCTCCAATAGAAGTAAAGGAAAAATTTAAAGGATGATAGCAATGACATTATTATGTAACAAGTTTAAACAGGACCCTAAGAAAGTTAATTATTTAAATATCTCTATTAAAGAAGATACTTTACAGTATATGGACCCAAATCTTATTGAAACGATATCTAAAAGAGAAACTGGAAAAATCCAATCTCTGGCTCAAAAAGCTACAGAACAAATCGATGTTTTTTTCAATAAAATTATTGATATACATCGGAGCGACTTCTCAGATGCTCAAAAACGTGATGAGTTCAGAGAATTATTCTCTCATTTTTCAGAACCACAGCATTTAAAATTAGGATTCTCTAAAGAAAGAAATTTTGGGAAAGGTACCACAGCTGCTGAACTTGTTAAGATATCTATGAATAAAGATATTCTATCTATTATTTTGAATGAGGATGGTTTGACCATTCCACAAAAAACACCACTAATCAAAAATTTTGGTGATGACAAGTTATCAGATTTAACAAGTAATATCATCATGAATGTTATTATTGATTTTAATAAATCTCTACGTCGTACTTTTCCAGAAATACAAAATTTTGTTTCCCAAAATACTGTAACTTACTACTATTTTTCTATTAATGGCAAATGGAAAAAATATAATTTTAAACCATTTCTTGTTGACAATAAAGAGATATTATTAGTTCCTAAATTATTCACTACTTATAATCAAACTTCCAGTCTTGATTTAATTATAAGGGTGTATATTAGTTATGGAATGAGATATATGATTGTTTTGTCGTAGAATCGATTGATTGTTTAGGTGTAATTATTTAAAAGATAAAGCAGTTCAATTGATGATTACTAGTTTACCTATGATGAATGAAGTCATTGGTAATGCATTATTAGATAAGTTTATGAAAGATTTAATCATTCAAATACTAACTATGGTTTTAGAACAAGAAAGAAATGAAAGCAAGCGTCGCCAAGCACAAGAAATAAAGGTAGTTAAAGAAAAAGGTATATATAAAGTACGCCCTTTCTTACATTCTCCTAACGCTAAAGGGACTCAACAACATATTATTTATCATAGAGTCATAGAAATGTTAGAAGAAAGCCAAGCTATTAGTATGATAGCGAAAGAAGTGAATATAACAAGACCAACCATTTATAAAATTAAGTACGATAATGTTTGATTTAGTATCTCTCAATGCAAATTAGAGCTTCTCACAGCGTCTCAAAATAGATGATCATAATCTATTTAAAAATTATATTTTCTACTGGAAGATCACCTATAGAAAGAGTTAGTATATAAAAATTTAAAAATAAGAATGAACTTTTTAAGTTTATTAAAGTTTTACGCTAATTATATTGGTATCTTTTTTTAGTTATTCTTTTATCAGTCTTTATCAAGAAATGAAGAACTCGTTTCCAAAACTTAAAATATGGAGGTTAATAAATGATTTTTATAAGTGCATGTTTAGTCGGCCAAAATGTTAGATATGACGGAGGAAATAAACTCAACAACGATTTAAAAAAACTTGTAGACAAAGGTATAGCAAAACCAATATGTCCCGAAATTTTAGGGGGCTTATCAACTCCAAGAAATCCTGCAGAAATCGTGGGGGGAGATGGTTTTGATGTTTTAGAAAATAAAGCTAAAATCATTGATAATCAAGGAAACGATGTTACAAAAGAATATGTAAATGGAGCAAAGAAAGCGTTAGATATTTGTCAAACATTGAACTGTAAAACATTGATTCTAAAATCCGATAGCCCAACTTGCAGTTCAGAAAATATTTACACCGGTGAATTTAACGGAAACAAAAAACAAGGGGTAGGAATATTTTCGGCATTATTAATGAAAAACGGAATACAAGTTTATAACGAAAAAAACTATAATATTTAAATGAGTTATTCAAATTGCCCCCCTTTGACACAATATTTAGAGAAAAAAGAAAGCGCATTTCACTTCAGTCAGCTACTGCCATATAATGATAATGAAAGCTGAGACATTTATTTTGTCTTTTAATTTGTTTAGTTTATTTTCATTTCTCTTACAAACCATTCATTTTCTTTTTTTCTCCTTTGTTTGTTTTTTCTGACTTTGCAATAGAAACTAATTTACTTATATAAATGTAAAAAAACGCTAGGAAGATTATTAAATCGTCCTAGCGTTCAACGTATAGTTTAATCTTATGACATTACAACTACGTTAGTAGCTTGTTCGCCACGTTGACCTTCAGTGATATCAAAATCAACTTTTTGGCCTTCTTCTAAAGTTTTGTAACCTTCACCAGCAATACCGCTGAAGTGTACGAATACGTCACTTCCGTCTTCTCTTTCGATGAAACCAAAACCTTTTTCTGCGTTAAACCATTTTACTGTACCGTTATTCATATAGAATACCTCCATGTGCTTTTGCACGAAATATTTGTAACAAATTCATTTATAAAAAAGAGAGTATTCTAGACAAACACACTACAATTAAATTCACGAGCTTTTATTACGTAAGGTTAACTATAACTGGTTACGTTTAATAAGTAAAGCTTTTTATTTTCTTAAAAATTGATAAAGTAAAATTATTACTAGCATAACACTGTCATAACAGTATTTATCGAGTACTAATTTTTTTAAATGTTGAGTTGTCAATTTAAGTGCAACAACTCAGAATTTAAAATTTCATAAGACGTCTTCCAATTAAGACACTTTCTAGGACGATG
>NZ_PPRD01000057.1 GCF_002902575.1 Staphylococcus croceilyticus
AAAAAATTATAAAAAAGACAATTTCTATATTATTTCAATAGAAATTGTCTTTATTTACTTATCCAAGAACTTTATGTCCCGGACTCTTCATATTATACTTTTAAAATGACAACTTAGAATTTACCTTTTTTGAATGCTAAGCCTACGCCACCGATTTTGAATACTGCACGAGTATCAATAACTTTTTTCATGAATGCAGCTTTTTTACCAGCAATGTCTCTGCCGTAAACAATACCTACACCATCATGAGAACCTAATGAACATACAGTACCGCGATCTACATATTCAAAGTCAGTTGTAGCTTCACCGTTTAAGATGTTTTTAATGTTTTTAGCAACGTGTTCACCTTGTTGCATAGCGATTTGAGCTGTAGTTGGTAATGGACGTTCTTCACCAGCTGGGATGAATGCAGAACAGTCACCAATTACGAAGATATCATCATGACCTTCGATTGTTAAATCTTGTTTATTGATGATACGACCACGTTTAACGCCTTCGAATGATTCTTCCATTAATTTGCTACCACGAACACCAGCAGCCCATACAGCAGTACCAGCTTCTAATTGTTGTTCTTGGTCGTTAACTTTAACTACGAAACCTTTGTCGTTACAAGCAACGATTGGAGTAGCAATTTTGAATTCAACGCCACGATCTTCTAAGTAGTTTACAGCATAGTTTACTAATTCGTCAGAGAACATTGGTAACATTTTTGGAGCAGCTTCAACACAAGTAATTCTTACTTTGTTTTTGTCTACACCATATTTGTTACATAATTCTGGAATTCTATCAGTTAATTCACCTAAGAATTCGATACCTGTGAAACCAGCACCACCAACTAAGATAGCTAAATCTTTATCGTCTTTTTCTTTTGAAGCTGCATAGTTTGCAAATTTATCTTCAATGTGACGAGATAATCTACGAGCTGTTTCGATGTTTTCAATTTGGAAAGCGTGGTCTTTCATACCGTCGATACCAAATGTTTCACTTTCGAAACCTAAAGCTACTACTAAAATATCGTAATCGTAGATACCATGGTTAGTTTCTACTTTTTTAGCATTACGGTCGATTTTAGTTACTTCAGCGTTGATAAATTTAACTTTATCTTCTTTAATAACACTTTCGATTGGGTAGATTAAATCTTCATAATTTAATGTACCAGCTGAAGCTTCATGTAACCAAGTTGCTTCATAGTGGTATTTATTTTTGTTGATTAAAGTGATATCCGCTTCATCAGCAGAAAGTTCTTTTTGTAATTTAGTTACTGCTTGTAAACCTGCGTAACCAGCACCTAAAACAAGTACTTTTTTACGATCTTGTGCCATTTAATTCACCTAAGCTTTCATTAGTATTTTCTTAAATGTAGATAAAGGCTACAAATTTCAGAACATAACAAAGTTCAGATCTCTCATTAAACATTATAATCATATGCGAGTCTGATAATTCATTTGAAACTTTGCACTTAACCTAATTGTTCATCCCCATTTATAGTCCTAATCAACACTTTTATCTTCCAATATATTTTTTATGAACTTTCATTCACAAAAAAGACAAAGTTCAATCCATATTTAATTTTATAGCTTTTACACTACATTTTCAAGCGACAACAGGACTATACTTTAAATAATTGCATATAAATCTTCAATTTATAATTCTAGAACTTTTTAATAAAATTTATCCACATTTTTCAAAATAAATAATTACAACTATTTGAATGTTTTAAGTATACAGACTGAAAGAAAACCCTTATCAATCAAGGAAACGTAATGGGTAACGAAAGGATTTTACTACGCGTAAATGAGTAAGTTACACATGAGTTGACGAGGAGTGAAAGGGTTTGTCTGCAGTCTGAATTAGCAATTCTCAGGGTTTCCAGCAACCTTCGCCGTTCTAAATGAACTACCACAACCGCATGAAGCAATAGCATTCGGATTATCAATTTGGAAACCGCCACCCATGAGCGATTGTTTAAAATCGATAGTTGTACCATTTAGTACTGGCACATCATATTTATCTACTAATATTTTTAAACCATAGAATTCTAATACTTCATCATTTTCTCCAGGTTGTTCTTCAGCAGACATACCATATGTTAAACCAGTGCATCCTCCACCGTTTACTTTAATTTTTAAATAGCCATCTTCCATATCATTGCTTTTTAACATATCTTTAACTTCGTAAGCAGCAGCTTCTGTTAATGTTACAGTTGACATCACAAATTCCTCCTATAATAAGTTTGTAAAATCATTTTCTTCAATGTGTTTATAAATATTATTTAATAAATCTTCCGGGGTATCACCTTCAACAGTATCACCATCGACTAATGCATACAACCCACACGAACAAACGCCACAGTTGTTTAAACATCCATATTCTAATACATCTACATCTGGGTCATTTTCTAAT
The DNA here is from genome assembly GCF_002902575.1 of Staphylococcus croceilyticus. Lineage (GTDB taxonomy): Bacteria > Bacillota > Bacilli > Staphylococcales > Staphylococcaceae > Staphylococcus > Staphylococcus croceilyticus. The sequence goes on from NZ_PPRD01000057.1 coordinate 2,404, forward strand.
TTATCGTAAACGTAGTCTCCGCCTTTGGCCATATTCGAAATACAGAACTCGACTAATGGAAACATACTTCACCTTCTTCTTCATTTTTAATTACACTATTATAACAAATCAATGGAGGCCTTGCATTGCCCTAGCTCAATAATGTTATATTTTTAAATTTTCGATTTTAAGTTAATTGGCTTACCACCTAATTGCTTGTATCATACATTTGATTGTAGTCATTTTGAAAAACATATATAATAAAATTATACATAAATCGTGTATTTTATTGTAAGGGGCAATAAAATAACGATTTCGTAATTTGCCACATTTTTCAAACATTCAACACATTCAGAGGTAAATTATTAATTATTTAATATTTTACGGAACTAAAATTATATAGAGGGGTATAGCATATGAAAAATTTAGTATTGCTTGGTGGCGGCTATGGAAATATGCGCATTATGTCACGTATTCTTCCTGATGTCCTTCCACAAGATTACACATTAACACTTATTGATCGCATGCCATTCCATGGATTAAAACCAGAGTTTTACGCTTTAGCGGCAGGGACTAAATCCGATAATGACGTACGTATGAACTTTCCAGACTCTGATCGAATCAATACAATTTACGGGGAAATTAATGATATCGATTTAGAATCTCAAATTGTTTCAGTTGGAAACACTAAAGTAGATTACGACGAACTAGTGATTGGCTTAGGTTGTGAAGATAAATATCATAACGTACCAGGTGCAGAAGAATATACACATAGTATTCAAACATTATCTAAAGCGCGTAAAACATTCCATAGTATTAGTGAATTACCTAAAGGCGCTAGTGTAGGTATCGTAGGTGCTGGTTTAAGTGGCATTGAATTAGCTAGTGAGTTACGTGAAAGTCGCGAAGATTTAGAAGTCATTTTATATGACCGTGGTGAACGTATTTTAAGAAATTTTCCTGAAAAATTAAGTAATTATATTGCGAAATGGTTCCGCGAAAATAATGTTAAAGTGGTACCAAATTCACTAATTGATAAAGTAGAACCGGGTAAAATCTATAATGGTGGTACCCCAGAAGACGTCGACTTGGTTGTGTGGACAGCAGGTATTCAGCCAGTTGAAATTGTAAGAAATTTACCAATTGATATTAATCGAAGTGGTCGCGTGATTATTAACCAATACCACCAAGTTCCTACATATAAAAATGTATACGTCGTGGGAGATTGTGCAGACTTACCACATGCACCGAGTGCACAATTAGCCGAAGTTCAAGGCGACCAAATTGCCGACGTACTTAAAAAACAATGGAATAATGAACCCCTACCTGAAAAAATGCCAGAACTTAAAGTTCAAGGTTTCTTAGGTTCATTAGGAGAGAAAAAAGGTTTCGCCTATATCATGGATCGCACCGTTACTGGTCGCTTAGCTCACATCCTTAAATCAGGCGTACTATGGTTATATAAATATCATAACGGTTAATATTAAAGCGCAATTCATCATTGAATGAGAATTGCGCTTTTATTATCTAGTTATTCATTATCTTTATTTGCGAAATGTTTGTCAACAAAGTTTGTAATTTGCTTTGTTTGAATGTAACCATCTGCTACATATTCGTCGTTCATAGTGATTAATGGATAGAAGAGTTCATCTTCTTCAATTTGCTCGATATATTGTTGATCATGATCACTAAGATTTTCAGTTTCATTTTGAAAATCAATATACGTATATTCAAAATGAATATCTGGATATTTACGTTCTAGTAATGGTTTTAACCACTCGTAAGTATTTTTAGAGGTTGGTGCATTCACACAACTTGCACAAACAACATCTGCGCCATATACGACAACACTCACTTTAGTCATACTCAAATCCCCCGTTTTGTATTATAGATTTTTCTTTCTTTATCTATTATAATAAATTAATAATGAAATTATGAAGTAATTTACTTGAAAGGAGACATATCTCATGCCTACTGAGAATGCAACAATGTTTGATCAAGTAGCTGAAGTTATTGAACGTTTACGTCCTTTTTTATTACGTGATGGCGGAGACTGCACATTAGTAGATGTTGAAGACGGCATCGTGAAATTACAATTACACGGAGCTTGCGGTACTTGTCCAAGCTCAACAATCACATTAAAAGCTGGTATTGAACGTGCATTACACGAAGAAGTTCCAGGCGTTATCGAAGTAGAACAAGTATTCTAAAACGCCTCATATATAGACCAAAAGTCATAGGAAAGAGCATACGCCCTCTCCTATGACTTTTTTGTTTTTATAATACTTATTAAAGAACATAAGTGCGCGTCTTTTTATGTAAGGCGTTCTAAGATAGATAACGAAACGTAATTGCGTAGACTCCTAGGGGAGCAGTGTATTTAATGAACCTAAGTGCTATGGCACTTAGGTAAGTAGTTCTAATGATTAAAATCAAAGAACTGCTTTAGAGACGGCACCTCTGGAAAGCTTAGCAACTTAAGTGAGTGCATACCTATCTAAGAACGCCTTTACATATGGTATTTTTATAGATAAAAAAACTGCCAACAAAATCAGAAACTTTGTCGACAGTCTTTACTAATACGTTTATTATTAATTTTCTTGATGTTGATGATGCTTTTCATCTTTAGCTTTATCGTCTTGCATATGTTGAGCGATATGTTGGTTCATGTAACCCCAACCTTTCCAACCTACATGCACTACATCACTTAATACATATTTTTCATAGTCTTTATCAGACATATCGTAAACCTTGCCACCATGATCAACTACAGTTTTATGAATTTTGTTATAAACTGGTTCACGCGTTGAACGGTGAATGCCTAAATGATCATACCACTTACCGTTAACTGGTAGAATGACATATTGAACGTCCGCACCAGCTTTATGCATTGTATCAACAAGTAATGATAAATCATTGAACTCTGGAGAGTTCATCTTGAACTCATATTTACGATGATTCATTGGTTTCTTAGTTGTTAATTGTTTCCAGTATTCATTACGAATACCGTATTTGTTAGAAGTTGAGCGTTTTTCTCCTAATTGAACACCTTTGTCTCGCATAGTATCCCAAGACACATTAGGTTCTGTAATAGGATGGACGTGTTCTAATGGTGATTTATTTAAAGAGAAATAAGATTTAATTGCTTCAATTTTAAGAAGTTGATTCTGTTTAAACTTAGAAACATATTGACCTTTCACTTCTCCAGGATGTTTAGCTTGTTCTTTTAAATATGCTTTATTTGAAGCACTTTTAAATTGTAATAAACGCTTAGCATAACGTTGTTTTAATTCTGCAGGCATATCTTTTTGTTGGAAAATCTGATCAATTTGATTTGCTGTTGTACGTGCTGCAAAGTCTCTATCATTTACACCATGGGTACTAAACCATTGAGGTGAAATGATAAACGTCATTTTTTTACCTTTTAACTGGTCATATTGACCTGCTAATTCAATCGCATTGATTAAATCAGTGTTACCTCCTGTACCTACTAAGAAAACAGGTTTCGTCCCTTTTCTATGATTTAAAGCAAGGGCCGGGTTAAACGGGTCTTGTTTGTTCAATTCACTTGAACCATAAATTGGATAATACTTGTCACTGCTAAACAGTTTATTTTGAATGAGCGTACCTTTAAGTACTTGATCTGTTAAAGAAATTCTATTATCAGCAACTGTTTTGTTTGATACTAAACCAGTAAACCAGCTTGCTGGCATTAGAACAAAAGCTAAGAATAACAAGCCACTGATAATAATTGGTAAAAACGGTTTTAATTTCATCGTAATTCTGCTAATGCTTCAACAATTTTATTAGGAGTTGCCCACTCATCACGATCAAAGTCCATAATTGATACTTCAATACCTAATCTATTTTGAATCTCAAGTAATAAACCAACTGTTTGGAAAGAATCAATAATACCTTCTTCAAAGATCTCTACGTCTGGGTTTTCTTTTACAATATCGTTTTCCGCAACATCAGCTAATACATCTAATACTTGTTCTCTAAATTCCATAATTAATTACTCCTTTTAAATTAATTTTCCTGAAAAGATTAAAAATCCAAATGCTACAAAATGGAATGTGATGATGATACTTAAAGCAGTAGTGAAACCATTTTGCCAACGTGGTGGATGTTTCTTTCTCCAACGTTCATAGTAACCGTAACCGATAAACATTAATCCGTGATAGATACCATAAACAATATAGAATACTTCTAAACCATGCCACACGCCCATGATAAAGAAGTTTAAGAAGAATGCAAAGTTAGACATTGCAAATTGATTCTTCATTAATTTCTTACGTGACATGTAGAATAATGTACGCATATATACACAGTCTCTAAACCAGAATGATAATGACATATGCCATCTATTCCAGAAATCTTTAATGTTACGTGCTTTAAACGGTTGTTTAAAGTTAGGTGGTGTATTAATACCGTACAAGTAACTCACTGCTACAGCGAACAAACTGTAACCTGCAAAGTCAAAGAATAAATAGAAACTATACGCATACATGTATAACCATTTATGTGTAAATCCATGTAAGTTCATTGTTAATGGCTGGATTGCGTATACATTAATTAAGTACGCAATAATATATTTATATAGGAAACCAAGCATAATCATATGAATGGCTTTTATTACCATTTCTCTATATTGATCTCCAGTTGGTACTTTCTTATCGTCTTTAACGAAACGTTTGTAACGGTCAATTGGTCCAGAAGATACGGTTGGGAAGAATGAAATAAATTGAATTAATTTCCCTACTTTAATCTCTTTAATTGAACCGTCTCTAATCTCCATAATAAGTTGAATACTTTTGAAAGTAACGTAGGAAATACCTAAGAATCCTACGAATTCAATTAATTTATGTTCATGGAAATGAATTTGATGTCCACCTAACCATGAACTTTGTAAAACTTTAACAATCGCAAGCGGTAAAATAGATAAAATCATTACTATGACAAATTTACTAAATGTGTTGTTCTTTTGACGTGACTTGTAATAAGCCATAATTAACGCCACTTGCCAAATTAGATAAATGACAAAACTTAGTAATTGAATACTTAAATATTTATTACCAAATAAGTTATGTTTATCTGAAGCAAAAATGATAACAATCATAATTGCTGTACTAATACCATTATAGATATAACTTCGCTTACCTAAAAAACCGAGTATAATCACAGGTAAAAGTACAATAAACGCAATTAAGAAGAAGGTAAACGTACCATAAGGAATCATGCGTCAATATCCTTTGCAACTTGTTTACGATCTAGTTTCCCATTTGAAGTCAATGGAAGTTGTTCCATCCAAACAAATTTTCTCGGAATCATATATTCAGGTAAGCGAGATTTTAGCTCGGATTTAATTGCTCTTGTCATTTCTAAATCATTTTCCACTTTTTCAGTTGGTACTACTGCACCAACTAAATATACCACTTTGTCATTTTTATAAATTGGTACAACCACTGTCTCTCTCACATATTGTAATTGACGTAATTGTGTTTCAATTTCTTCAAGTTCCATACGGTAACCATTTAATTTAATTTGGAAATCAATACGTCCTTGGATAAACCAATTGCCATCTTTTTCAACTGCTTTATCGCCCGTATGATATGTGCGAATACCATCTTCGAAATTGAATACCGCTTCTGTTTTTTCTTTATTCTTCAAATAACCTAAACTTACACTATTTCCTTTAATAACAAGTTCACCTTCATCTGTTGTTGATAAAGATGTGTTAGGTCTAGCCACACCAACAGGTAGTGGATTATATTGTTCAAGTATTTCAGGCGTAATCTTCACACCTGTTACAGCAACAGTCGCTTCTGTAGGGCCATAAGTATTATATATAACCGCATTGGGATATCTATCCACTAACGCTTTAGCAGTTCTGTGCGGTAAGATCTCTCCACAGAAGAAGAAATGATTTAAACTTGGATAATCATTTCCATTTAAGTTTGGAAGTAATAAACACATTTCCATAAATGAAGGTGTTGATACCCATGCGTTAATTGGTGTATTAACTAACATTTCATTTAATAATTTAGGTTTATTAATCATTTCTTTATCTACTAAGTTTAAAGTTCCACCAGAAGTTAAACATGGATAAATTGCCATTACAGATAAATCAAATGAGAAAGGTGCTTGGTTAAGCCATTCTTGTGGTCCATTTGGTTCATTTGATTCATTTAATGATACCATCCACTCCGCAAACTCTACTAAACTAGCGTATTCAATTTGAACACCTTTAGGTTTGCCAGTTGATCCAGAAGTAAAGATAGTATAAACCACATCGTTCGGTGACATTTGACTATCAAAAATAGTTGGATTATCTGATTGTTGAATATCATTAATAGTAATTTCTTGTGCTGAATGATTTACTATTGTTTCTTCAGATGTATTTAAAATAAATTGTGGTTGAACTTTTTCAATAATCATTTGTACACGTTCTTGAGGTACAGATGTGTCAATTGGTACATAACCACAACCTGCTTTAATTGCACCAATCATCCCTACTAACATATAAGGTGACATATGACCATAAATAACTAATGGTTTTTGTGTATCTTGAAGCAAATGTGCTAACTTGCTTGATTCATCAATTAATTGTTGATACGTTAATTCATCTTCTTTATGTCTAATCGCTATACGGTCAGGATTTTTTTGACCAAAGTCATTAATTAAATTGATAATATCTGACATAATTTAACTCCTTATTAGAATTCATTATAAATGAAATTATTCTGTGTATCGCCTGAACCATATATTAGGTACAGTGCTATAAAAATCGCTAAATATAATATCGTTAATAAATAAGGCTTAGCTTTTTCGAAATAAAGCATCGCTTTACTAGGATTAGTATTGGTTTTCTTTTCTTTCAATGGCGTATTGCACCTCACAATTAATTACTTATAAATATTATTAAAAGCTGTTTCCAGAAAGAAGTTGAAATCACAAAATATAATTTACGTATTTTATTTTTACACTTCATTATAAGCAATATATTTTTTTCAAAGCAATCTATTTTTTAAATATATTTTTTATGTCCATTTGTTCAAATTGCGTTATATAGAATTATTTTTCAAAATTAATTTATAAAATAACTTTCTTCTTTACTCTTTAATTCGAACTTAAATGATAATAATTATAATAGTACTAAATGCGCTTTATCACAATTACATACTGTCTAACAAAACTGTTAGATTCAAAAATAAAAACTTCCTATTCTCCTATATAAAATGATATAGAGAATAAGAAGCTTTCTTTACTAGTTATGAACTTGAGTTAACGGTTGTTCTCCATGTATCACCGCTTTAATATTGTCTATACATAGTTGAATCATGCGATCTCTCGTCACTACTGAAGCACTACCAATGTGCGGTAAAATAACTGCATTTCTCATTCTTAATAATGGATGATCGAGTCTAATAGGTTCTTCGCGTAAGACATCAAGACCACAGCCACCGATTTGATGGTGCTCAAGTGCTTCAATTAATGCCTCTTCATCCACGATAGCCCCTCTACCAATATTGATAAAGATAGCATCATTTTTCATTTTTGAAAATGCAGTTGCATTAAATTTATTAGCTGTCTCAGTAGTCAATGGTGCTGTACAAACTACAAAGTCACTATGTTCTAGCAACTCATCAAATGATACATATTGCGTATTTAATTGTTGCTCAGCGTCTTCATGTCTTGAACGATTATGATACAAAATTTTTGTATTAAAACCTTGAAGACGTCGCGCAAAACTTTTACCAATCTCGCCCATGCCATAAATACCTACTGTCGAACCATGGACATCTTTACCAGATAATAAATATGGTCCCCAACTTTTCCAGTTGCCTTCTTGAACATAATGTTCCGCTTCAATAATACGTCGCGCAACCGTGAGCATTAAGGTAAATCCTAACTCAGCAGTTGTTTCGGTTAATACATCGGGTGTATTCGTAACGACAATATCATGTTTCGTCGCACTAGCAACGTCAATATTGTCATAACCGACTGCCATATTCGCAATAATTTTAAGATGTTTAGCATGTTTCAAAGATTCTTCATCTATCTTTTCACTTAGTGTAATAAAACAAGCAGTTGCCTCTTCTAATTCTTTTAAAAATTGTTTTCTGGGCATAGGTTCAAATTCTTCGTCCCACATTTGAACGTCACCAAACTGTTTTAACTGTTGAACAAATTTATCTGGAATTTTACGTGTGACTAATATTTTATCCATAACCCCGTCACTCCTTTTTTATTCTTCTGCTGCTTTTTCTAACTCTTCAATAGCAACATTTAAATCTTTAAATGAGTACGTTGGTTGTTGATCCTTCTCTTGTAATTCTTCATATGATGTTACGCCTGTTTGAACATGAATCGTATCTACACCTACATTAATACCTGACATAATATCTGTATCATAAAGGTCCCCGACCATCGCAACATCTGATTTATCTAATTTTAAAATATCTAAAGCGATGTCCATAATGACGGGTTCAGGTTTCCCAATAAATTGAGGTTGTTGTCCAGTTGATACACTTACGACACTTGTAATTGCACCATTACCAGGTAAGAAACCTCTTTCTTTAGGAATGGAAACATCAGGGTTAGTTGAAATAAACTTAGCACCTTGGCGTACCGCTAAAGTGGCAACAGCTAATTTTTCATATGTTACTTTTTCATCAAGACCAATTGCTACATAGTCTACATGTTCATCATCTTTAACGGTTAATCCTGCTTCAGTTAAAGCAGTTCTTAACCCGCTACCACCGAGCATATAAACAGTAGCGTCGCTTTTTTCATCAGCAATAAAATTAGCAGTAGCTAACGCAGATGTTACAACTTCCTCAGGTTTAGCATCTATCTTCATTTCTTTTAATTTCTGAGTTACTTCTTCGGGTGTTTTAGTAGAGTTATTCGTTACATATAAATGTGGAATGTCATGTTGATTTAAGTAATCAATGAATTGAGCTGCACCATCAATTTCATCTGTCCCTAAATACATTGTGCCATCCAAATCAATTAAATAACCTTTATAGTTCTTCATTACTGGTTGCCTCCCTTTCCAAAAGCAGTTACTGGAACATTTTCTTTTTCAAGAAATTCCATGACCTCTTGAATGAATCGTTCATAATAAGGTAATGCTTTATCAAAAAGTGGTTGAATCGCATCACTATCAAGCTCAGTATAGTTATGAGCAAACTGCTTTCTAACCTCTACGGTTTCGTTAATATGTTGTTGTGTTTCTTTAGTAATGACACCCTCTAATTCCAAGATATCGATCACGTCTTTATAATTACCTGGATCTCTTAAGATAAAACCATCAATAATCATATTACCTATATCTACTGAAGACTCAATTAACATTTGAGCAATACGCTCAAAAGAATAATGATTTGATTTATTTGTTTCATAGTCTTTAGTTAATTGATTTAAATAGCTAAGTTTTAAATTTAATTTATCTTTATCAACAAAATACATGTCAGTCACCTCTTAATATCTCTATCATATCACAGTTTTGCATAGGTCTTCATTTGTCGTTATACTTAATTTAAAAATGAGAAAAAAGGAGTTTTACTCTTATGATAGATATGTTTTTATATGATGACGAAGAACAAAGCCAAGTACAATTTGTAGGTTTTGTCGGTGAACATAGCCGTTATGATCTAATGTTAATACAAACAGACCGTCATTATGGTAAAACGCTTGTTTTGAATATGCAAAACAATAAATTCGGTATTATTGGAACTGACGACATTGAAGAAGAAGGCTATATTGCACATATTTTAGGCGTGACCCAAGAAGAAAGTGATGAAATCATTGAATATCTTAATCAAGTTATCCAATAAAAAATAAAAAGGAAGTCGGACATAAATCATTTTTTCAAAAGATTTCTGACCCACTTCCATTTTTTATGCGCTTATTCATCATTGCGTTTCTTTTCAACATTCTGAATGGTTGGTTTAATTTTTACATCATGTAATTTATCTTCTTTATCTGCTATGACGTCTTCTTGTTCTTTATCTAAATGTGTAACTTCTTTATTTGATAAATGTCTGACTACAAAATATGGACATCCAAAATTGCAATATTCCAAAATGTAGTCTTGGATACTAGAGAAACGTTTAGATATTTCCGCTTTTTTGTTTGAATCTTTATAAAAACCTTTTAAACGTAATTGATCGTACCCGAAGTCACCTACTACAAAATCATACTTATCTAATATATCAGAATACCTTGAGGCAAAGAGTTCTTCATCAAAGCAATCTCTGTAATCTTCAATTAATTCAAAATACTGCTGATCCACTTTAATCATCACTTGTCACCTTTATTCCATATAATAAAAACTTAGATTACACGATTTCTTTTTGAAATGTGCAACCTAAGCTCTTAAATTGTTTTATTTAAACGTTTTTAATTACTTTTGTTGTAATTGTTCTTCACCTAAACGGTGTTTTTCTTTAGCTGCTTCATTTACTTGTTCATCAGCGTGATATGAACTACGTACCATTGGGCCAGCTTCACAATGTTTGAAGCCTTTTTCCATAGCTACTTTTCTTAATTTACCAAATTCTAATGGTGTATAATATTTTTCTACTTTTAAATGCTTACGTGATGGTTGTAAATATTGACCAATCGTTAAGATATCAACATCATTAGCACGAAGATCATCCATTGTTTCATAGATTTCTTCAATAGTTTCACCTAAACCAACCATTAAACTTGATTTAGTTGGAATATCTTGTTGTAATTCTTTAGAACGACGTAAGAATTCTAAAGTTCTATCATAAGTCGCACGCGCACGAACTCTTGGCGTTAAACGACGAACTGTTTCGATATTGTGGTTTAAAATATCTGGTTTTGAAGCCATTAATGTTTCAAGCGCTTCATAATCCCCACCCATATCTGATGGTAAGATTTCAATTGTAGTGAACGGATTACGCGCACGTACTTTACGTACTGTTTCCGCATAAACGTTAGAACCTGCATCTCTTAAATCATCACGAGCAACTGCTGTAATAACAACGTGTTTTAAATTCATTAATTCTACTGATTCTGCTACACGTTCTGGTTCATTTAAGTCTAATTCGTTTGGTAATCCAGTTTTTACCGCACAGAAACGACATGCTCTTGTACATACTGCCCCTAAAATCATAAACGTAGCAGTACGTCTGGCACCCCAACATTCATGTATGTTTGGACATTTAGCTTCTTCACATACTGTATGTAGATTTTTTTCTCGCATCATCTTCTTGAGGCCAATATAGTTCTCATTCGTGTTAAGCTTTATTTTCAACCAATCTGGTTTACGTAAGATTTCTTCATTTTTAGTAGCCATAACAACGCATACCCTCCTGTATAATCTATCTTTTCCTATTATAACGAAATTTACATTAAATTAAAATGTAATAACTTATAAAATTAAAATAAAAGACTGTAGACAAACACTTTCACTCTTCGTCACCTTATGCGTAATTTGCTCATTTACACATAATAAACTCCCTTCATTACACATTACGTTTTTTCGATTGAGAAGCATTTTCTTACAGTCTTTTCACATAAAACAATCTAGACCAATAAAAAATTTATTTACCAATCTTACAGGTTTTCATTTTTATTTATGAAAAGGTATTAATTTTTTAGTTATTCATTTACATTTCTAGCAATTTTTCTTTGAAAATATCTCTTAAAAATTCTGGCATTAAATAATCAATTGATTTCCCTTTTAATAGAGGGAAATAACGACCAAAAGTATACATATCAACAGTACCTAAAACATAATTGCCATCTTCTTCAATTTCTTCTCCATTAATAAAGAAACGATTTTCTGATTCAATAAAGCCACAGTTATATAAGATGTAACCACCAAAGATATCGCCTCTAAAGCCAAGTCCTTGAACATGTTCATGCATATATTCTTGTTTTTGACTCTTAATAATGACTTTTTTTAAATCTGCACCTTTAAGTCTCACTCTCACTAAATTAATTGGATGTGGCAACATTTTATGAATATCGTATTCTGTCACTTTATCCGCTTCAATTCCATCGACAATTAACCCTGCATTAATAATAGTACAATCCGCATTGGTGAATTCAAATACACTTTCAGCTAATAAATATGTTGTTTCTGTAATAACGTCAGTTTTGCTAAGTAGTTTCACTGGATGATCTATCACTGGGTCACTTAAAAGTGCTTTACCTTCATTTTCAAAATCTGTATCAACTAAAGGTAACGTTTCGACAGGATGTAGAATCGCCTCTTTCGAAATAACTTTCTTATCTTCAATAGTTAAGTTGACTTCGCCTAAATAGTATCCATACTTCCCAGCAGCCGCCATTAACACACCATTATTGATTTCGCCTTCATCAAAATGATGATGCGTATGACTACCTAAAATGACGTCAATTTCTGGAATTTCTTGGCATAATTTCTCATCAAAGAACACACCAACATGGCTCATAACGATAAGAACATCATATTGACCTTGTCTTTGCGCAATTTCATCTTTCATCGCTTCTAAAGGATCAGTCACAAGCCAATCTAACGCACGGTAAAATGGCGTAAACGGTGCTGTTGCTGCTACAAATAAGAAACGCACACCTTCAATTTCTTTAATAGACGAGGTCGCAATATTATGAGGTAAGTGGCCTTCTTCATCAATCACATTAGTACAAATAACTTCAAATTTAGCGTCATTATATAAATTGTTTAACGCTTCATGAGAAATCGTCATACCTTCATTGTTACCAATTGTTGCAATATCGCAATGTGCTGCATTAAGTAGTTCTACATTCTTTTTACCTAAAGTGGCTTCTGTCACTGGCGCTGATAAATCTACATGGTCGCCAATATCTAGATATAACGAGGGGTGTTGAAGTTTAGGTCTATGTTCCGCCATATATGATGTGATGCGTGCATATTCTTTTAAATGACTATGAATGTCATTTGAATGATAAATAGTTAACTTCACTTAAATTCCCCCTATATTTATTTAAAGAAAAGATTTAATAATTAAATATATACCCATAATCAGCATCACTGTACGCAATAACATGACTACTGTTTCTGACTTAATCGAGCGATTCACACGTACACCGATTTGAGCACCTATGTAACTTGAAATAATTAAGACAATTGAATATGACCATGCGACATGTCCTTGAATAATGTGTCCAATCGAACTCATGACACTTGAGAAGAAAATCATCATCATACTTGTGCCCACTGCAACATGAGGTGGAAATCTAAAGACAATTAACATTAATGGCGTCATTAACGCCCCGCCACCTATACCAAATAAGCCCGTTAGCACTCCAATAAATAATGTTGCGAAAAACGCAAAGAGCGGTGGCACGCTATAATGATATGTTTTTCCTTCAGCATCTACATACGTTTTACGGTACTTTTCTTTGTCAAAAATTTTAAATGGCTTAATTTTATGACGTACCATAAGTAAAATAGCAACAAAAATCATAAAAATACCAAAGTATAAATTAAAAGAGTCTAACGTTAAATAACGACTGATAAAAGATCCAATTAATGAACCTGGTAATAAACCAAATAAAAAGATAGAACCATTCTTAATATCTACTTGCTTCGTTTTCAAATATCCAATAGAAGAAGACAGTCCTGTAACAATTAAAATTAAGGAAGATGTCCCAATTGCGATTTGAGTGGTAATCCCATGTAACAAATGATGATTAACGCCTAAATACACTAAAGTTGGCACGATAATAATACCGCCGCCTATACCTACCAGTGAACCGAGCACAGCTGATAATAAACCGATTAAAACTAATAAAATAATTGTTAATAACACTATATTTCGCCTCTTAGAATAATTTTAATTGTTGGGGGGCTAAGCCTGTGTATTCTATATCTAATATATCTTGATACATCTTTGCATTTTGCGCTGCATGGCCACCTGAATTATTGTTAAATATCACATAAACTTTTTTAGCTTTCTGTTCTAATATTTTAACTTTATTCGCTAAATCTGTAAGTTCTTCCTTATTATAATCATATAAATAACGCACATCTCGCCATTCTTGATCCGTCATATCCTTTTTCGTCCATCCTTGTTTGTTTCTACCGTGATAACGCACAAAAGCTTTATCAGCAGTAATACGATTAACCAATGGCACCGAACCTTCTTTCACTTGCGGTTCATCTACAACGGCATGAATAATCTGATATTCCGTTAAAAATGCTAACGTCTGTTCTTTAAATTGGTCATTAAACCAAGACTGATGTCTAAATTCAACGCACATGGGAATATTTTTCAGTTGTTCTCGCACATACAAAATATAATTAATATTCTGCGTTGTACAATCAAACCATGGTGGAAATTGCACTAACACCATTGCTAATTTTTGATGTTCTATAAGCGGTTGAAGCATCAGTTTAAATTGCTCAAATAATTCTTGTCGAGAATCAGCAAACGCTTTATAGTCGGCATGTAGTGTCAATGCCTGATGGATTTTCACGACAAATTCAAAACGATCCGGCGTTTCTTTAATCCACTTCTGTATATTTCGTTCCGATTGGATGGCATAATAAGAGGCATCCAGCTCAACAAGCGGAAAGTGACCCGCATATGTCTTTAACTTATCCGATTGTCGCTCCATATCCTCATACAATGAGTAGTGATCTCCCCACCCAGTAAGACCTATATTAATCATTTTTTATCACCAGCTTTATGATACCATATTCATTTTTAAGTTATCACTTGTTCAATCCTAACTTTACATTTTCTTATTATTTTGGAAAAATGCAGACCCCTACACTTGAATGTTAGTAATAAAATGTGAGTTAAAAAGATAGAAAGAAAACTCTTGCCACGAAATACGTAACGACAGGAGTTTACTACAGATGAAGAACCTATGAACGTATAAATTGCTACATGTGAAAGAGATTGGTTATAGTCACTTTTTCTAAAAACTACGCCATAATCCCAACTAAATCCTTAACCTGCTTAACAAGATTATCCATTAATTGATCCACATGTTGCGCCGTAGCTAGACGTGGCGATTGACCACTCCATATATGCGTCCATTCCTTATTGCCATTAGAAGCGGCACTCTTGCGAATTGAATTGGTCAACTGATTCTGCACTGGATACGGAAGAATTTCTCCATCATATTGGTTCATCTCTTTTACAAAGTCATTATTCACACCACGCGCGAATTTACCACTAAAGACATTCGTAACTACTGTATCCGTTTCTACACTATTAAGAATTGTCTGTTTCACCACACTATTAGCGCCACTCTCTTTCGCTGTTAAAAAGGCGGTACCCATCTGCACACCTTGTGCACCAAGAACTAAACTTGCAACAATACCTCGTCCATCCATAATTCCACCTGCAGCTACAACCGGTATAGACACATGGTCAACCATTTGAGGAACGAGTGACATGGTACCAATAAGTGCCTGCTGTTGCTGAGGATGAGGTAAAAATGAACCTCTATGTCCGCCCGCTTCGCTACCTTGAGCAACGACTACATCCATGCCTGCACGCTCATTTTCAACCGCTTCTTCTACAGTCGTGGCAGTTCCCACTAATATGATATTCGCTTGTTTAAGCTTCTTAATAATATTCTGTTCAGGAATACCAAAAGTAAAACAACATGCCGGTACTTGATGCTTAATGACAATATCAATCGCATTCATGAATTGTTGTTCTTCTGTAATATTGACTGTAGGTTCTTCTAAATTTAATGCTCGACGATAAGGTTTTAACCAAGCATTCATATGCTCAACTTGTTGTGGAGAATAGTCATTATGCCCCGGCACAAACAAGTTCACCCCAAACGGTTTAGATGTTAATGACTGAACACTTTGAATTTCCTCTTCAAGTTTCTCTGCTGACATATAGCCAGCCCCAATCGTACCTAATGCACCTTTGTTACTCACTGAAGCAACCAACTCCGGCGTTGTACTACCTGCCATGCCTGCTTGAATGATTGGGTATTGAACGTTTAACGTTTTTGTTAATTGATTGTAATACCACATTTTAACGTCACCTTCTCTATTTTTAGTGGATATTATTATGTAGGATAAATATTGA
This sequence comes from Staphylococcus croceilyticus, assembly GCF_002902575.1. Classification (GTDB taxonomy): domain Bacteria; phylum Bacillota; class Bacilli; order Staphylococcales; family Staphylococcaceae; genus Staphylococcus; species Staphylococcus croceilyticus. The sequence continues at coordinate 18,447 of NZ_PPRD01000057.1, forward strand.
TATTTATTCAAAATATTCCCTACTCCAAATTTTGATAAACGCTAACTCTTTCTAATCGAATAACAAAAAACGTCAACGCACTTATAAAAGATAAATACGTTGACGTTCTTAATATTAACTAAGAAACAGAAAATCTCATAGGCTAAAATTAACCTATAGATCCCTCCATCTCGAATTTGATTAAACGGTTCATTTCTACCGCATATTCCATTGGTAATTCTTTAGTGAATGGTTCGATGAAGCCCATTACGATCATTTCAGTCGCTTCTTCTTCAGAAATACCACGGCTCATTAGGTAGAATAATTGTTCTTCAGATACTTTAGAAACTTTCGCTTCATGTTCTAATGAAATATTGTCATTGAATACTTCATTGTAAGGAATTGTATCTGATGTTGATTCGTTATCTAAGATTAATGTGTCACATTCGATGTTAGAACGTGCACCTTTCGCTTTACGTCCAAAGTGAACGATACCACGATAGATAACTTTACCACCATTTTTAGAAATAGATTTAGACACGATAGTTGAAGATGTGTTTGGTGCTTTATGAATCATTTTAGCACCAGCATCTTGAACTTGTCCTTTACCAGCGAATGCGATTGATAATGTACTACCTTTCGCACCTTCACCTAAAAGTACACAGTTAGGGTATTTCATTGTTAACTTAGAACCTAAGTTACCGTCAACCCATTCCATGTTACCATTTTCATGGACAAAAGTACGTTTCGTAACTAAGTTATAAACGTTGTTTGCCCAGTTTTGGATTGTAGTATAACGTACATGGGCATCTTTATGAACGATGATTTCAACTACTGCTGAGTGTAATGAACTAGTTGTGTAAACTGGTGCAGTACAGCCTTCAACGTAGTTTACTGAAGCACCTTCATCAGCAATGATTAATGTACGTTCGAATTGACCCATGTTCTCTGAGTTAATACGGAAGTATGCTTGTAATGGTGTATCTAATTTAACATTTTTAGGTACATAGATGAATGAACCACCTGACCATACAGCTGAGTTAAGTGCTGCGAATTTATTGTCAGCAGCTGGAATAACAGAAGCAAAGTATTCTTTGAATAGTTCTTCGTTTTCACGTAAAGCACTATCAGTATCTTTAAAGATAATACCTTTTTCTTCTAATTCTTTTTCCATGTTATGATAAACAACTTCTGATTCATATTGCGCAGAAACACCTGCTAAATATTTTTGTTCAGCTTCAGGAATACCTAATTTATCAAATGTACGTTTAATTTCTTCAGGTACTTCGTCCCATGAACGTTCAGTATGCTCTGAAGGTTTAACGTAGTAAGTGATGTCATCAAAGTCTAATTCTGATAAGTCGCCACCCCATTGAGGCATTGGCATTTTATAGAATAATTTTAAAGCTTTAAGTCTGAAGTCAAGCATCCATTCTGGCTCTTCCTTCATTTTAGAAATTTCTCTAACGATATTTTCTGTTAAACCACGTTCTGATCGGAAAATGGAAACATCCTCATCATGGAAACCATATTTATAATCCCCAACATCAGGTGCTTTTTTAGCCATTTCAATCACTCCTTAAATATATTTAAACGTCGTGCGTGAGATTTTTAATATTCATTATTTCTATTGCTATTGTAACAACATGCAACTTACATAAAAAGTCACAAGTGTAAAAAGTTAAATGAATTTATGATTAAAATACTACTATCTTTCAAGTTGAATAAAGACTTTATTCAACTTGAAAATTTAGTTAGAACTGTTTATTCTTCAGTAGTACCTTCAGCTTTACCTTCTTTTTCAACTGTACCTTTTTCGAGTGCTTTCCAAGCTAAAGTAGCACATTTAATTCGAGCAGGGAATTGTGAAACACCTGATAATGCTTCAATATCTCCCATATCTTCAGTAATTTCATAGTCTTCGCCAAGCATCATTTTAGTGAATTCTTGGCTCATTTGCATCGCTTCGCCTAACGAATGGCCTTTTACGGCTTCAGTCATCATTGATGCACTAGACATTGAAATTGAACAACCTTCGCCTTCAAATTTAGCATCATTGATAATACCGTCTTCGATATCAAATGTTAATCTGATGCGGTCACCACAAGTAGGATTGTTCATATCTACTGTCATTGATCCATTGTCTAAAACGCCTTTGTTTCTAGGGTTTTTATAATGATCCATAATTACAGATCTATAAAGTTGATCTAAATTATTAAAATTCATAAGAGAAAAACTCCTTCGTTTGTTTCAATGCTTCAACTAATTGATCTACATCTTCTTTTGTATTATAAATGTAGAAACTAGCACGAGCAGTTGATGAAACGTTTAGCCATTTCATTAATGGTTGCGCACAGTGATGTCCTGCTCTTACTGCAACACCTTCTGTATCGACAGCAGTTGCGACATCATGTGGATGAATGTTAGCTAAATTAAATGTAATCACACCAGCGCGTCGTTCTTTTGGTGGACCATAAATTTCTAATCCTTCAATGGCTGACATTTGATCGTATGCATATTCTGTAAGTTCTTTTTCATGTTTATGAATCGCTTCAAAGCCTAAATTCTCAATATAGCGGATAGCTTCAGCTAAACCAATGGCTTGAGCGATTAATGGAGTGCCTGCTTCAAACTTCGTAGGTAAGTCTGCCCAAGTCGCATCATATTTACTTACGAAGTCAATCATGTCGCCACCAAATTCAACAGGTTCCATATCTTTAAGTAAATCACGTTTACCATATAATACGCCGACACCTGTTGGGCCTAACATTTTGTGACCACTGAAACTGAAGAAATCAGCATCTAGGTCTTGAACATCAATATCCATATGAGGTGCAGATTGCGCACCATCTACACTAATAATCGCGCCATGTTCATGAGCAATCTTAGCGATTTCTTTAACGTCATTAATTGTACCTAGTACATTCGATACATGTGCAATCGCTACAATTTTAGTTTTATCATTAATTGTTGCTTTGACATCTTCAATGCGTAGTTCTCCCTCATCTGTCATAGGGATGAATTTTAAAGATGCATTTTTACGTTTAGCTAGTTGTTGCCAAGGGACAATGTTTGCATGATGTTCCATTTCAGTAACAACAATTTCATCGCCCTCTTCAATATTCGCATCACCATAGCTACGTGCCACGATATTAATAGAAGCTGTTGTGCCTCTAGTAAAGATGACTTCTTCAAAATATTTCGCGTTAATGAAACGTCGAACCGTTTCACGTGCACCTTCATAACCATCTGTTGCAAGTGAACCAAGTGTGTGTACCCCACGGTGAACATTAGAGTTATAACGTTTGTAGTAATCGTCTAACACATTTAACACTTGGACTGGTTTTTGACTTGTCGCTGTTGAATCAAGATAGGCTAATCTTTTTCCATTAACTTTTTGATTTAAAATAGGAAAATCTTTGATAATTTCCTCAATATTTAATGAAGTTTCGGCCACTTTATTCACGACCTTTCTGTTATTAAAAATCTCGTCTTCGATTATTTGTTTACTTTTAATTCGATAACTTCTCTTAATTGACGTTTAACGTCTTCGATTGGTAATTCACGTACGACTGGATCTAAGAAACCATGAATTACTAAACGTTCAGCTTCTCTTTGAGAAATACCGCGACTCATTAAGTAATAAAGTTGTTCTGGATCTACACGTCCAACTGATGCTGCGTGTCCAGCTTCTACGTCATCTTCATCAATTAACAAGATTGGGTTAGCATCGCCACGTGCATTTTCAGAAAGCATTAAAACACGTGATTCTTGGTTAGCGATAGATTTCGTACCGCCATGTTTAATGTAACCAATACCATTAAAGATAGATGATGCGTCCTCAAGCATAACGCCATGTTTCAAGATATAACCATTTGTTTCTTTACCGTATTGAACGATTTTAGATGTAAGGTTAATCTTTTGATCGCCAGTTCCAACTACTACTGATTTAAGTTCACTTGTAGAACGGTCGCCTACTAAGTTTGTAGTATTATCAATAATTTGACTACCTTCATTCATTAAGCCTAATGCCCAGTTAATAGATGCATCGGCTTCAGTTGTGCCACGACGAATAATGTGACCAGTGAAACCTTTATCAAGGTAATCTACTGAACCATAAGTGATATTTGAGTTAGCGCCTGCGATAACTTCAGAAACAATGTTTAATTGGCTACCTTCGCCACTTACAGTTGAAAGATAGTTCTCAACGTAAGTTACTTCAGCACTTTCTTCAGTTGCGATAATTACGTGGTTGTAGAAACTAGCATTCTCGTCGTCATGTAATACAACGTATTGAATAGGATCTTCAACTACCACATTTTTAGGAACGTATACAAATACGCCACCATTCATTAAAGCAGTGTGTAATGCTGTTAAGCGATGTTCATCCACACTTACTGCTTCAGTCATTAAATATTTTTGAACTAAATCACTGTGATTTACTAATGCTTCAGATAAACCTTCAATAATTACACCGTTGTTTTGCGCTTGTTCAGATACGTGTGTATAAGCTAACGCATTATTGTGTTGAATAATTAAGTTTTTAGAATTTTCAACGTCGATAATGTTTTTTAATACTTCAGGAAGTTCTGATAAATCATTGAATGCTTTTCCTTCAACATTATGTTCTTTAAACGTGTCGAAATCCCATTTTCTTAATTTAGTTTTATCTGGTTTAGGCATTTCTAAAGTTTCTGTTAATTTCAACGCTTTTTGACGTAATTCAGTCATCCAAGAAGGTTCATTGTGCGCTTTAGAATAATCAACAAGTTGTTCTTCAGAAATGTTCAAAGTTTCAGTTGTCATAACTCTTTTTCCTCCTACTTGATGAAAAGTTTTAGCGACTGTAGAACGACTTTACCTATTTTTCCACTTTCAAAAGGTAAATCTTCCCAGTCTTACATATTTAATAGCTTTGATTAAGCTAGTGACATTGACTAAGCTCTGTCATGTTTCATCATTTAAATGAACATTTATAGACTATTCTTGAGCACCAAATTCTTCTTTAACCCATTCGTAACCTTCTTCTTCAAGACGTTTAGCTAATTCTGGGCCACCTGATTTAACTACTTTACCGCCGTACATAACGTGTACTTTGTCTGGAGTAATGTAGTTTAATAAACGTTGATAGTGCGTAATCATTAATGCACCGAAGTTTTCGCCACGCATTTCGTTGATACCTTTAGATACAACTTTTAACGCATCGATATCTAAACCTGAGTCAATTTCGTCAAGAATTGCAAATTTAGGTTCTAACATCATTAATTGTAAAATTTCGTTACGTTTTTTCTCACCGCCTGAGAAGCCTTCGTTTAAGTAACGTTGCGCCATATCTTTGTCGATATCTAAGAAGTCCATTTGTTTATCTAATTTCTTAATGAATTGCATTAAGTTAATTTCTTGTCCTTCTTCACGTTTAGCATTGATAGCTGAACGCATAAAGTCCGCATTTGTTACACCAGTAATTTCTGATGGATATTGCATAGCTAAGAAAAGACCTGCTTTAGCTCTTTCATCAACTTCTAATTCTAAAATATTAACGCCATCTAATAACACTTCACCTTGTGTTACTTCATATGATGGATGTCCCATAATTGCAGATGATAAAGTAGATTTACCTGTACCGTTTGGTCCCATGATTGCATGTACTTCACCTGTATTAACTGTTAAATTAACACCTTTTAAGATTTCTTTATCTTCAATAGACACGTGTAGGTCTTTGATTTCTAATGTTGATGACATTTATATTCCCTCCGTAAATATAAAGTTTTCTTAACTAGTTTATAATAATTTTAATTTGTAGTCAAAAAGACTTTGTGTACTTTAATACACTTCATTATAACGCAAATGTCCCCTAATATAAACTTATTAAAACGCTAAATTAGAGTCATTATTTAACTAAAATTATTTTTATCTAGCTTAATTTAGCACAATGAAACTGATAATCATAGGCTTGTTGTTCTCAATAACACCACAGAATATATTTCTAATTATTTTGTAATTTTATTTTCAAAAGATTTCCTTAATCTATGAAAATCTGTTATGATGCAATTTAACTTTTATTTAGAAAGGAGACATTCATGCAAGGTTTTAGGTGGATTAATATTATAAAAGGATTTGGAATGGGAACTACTGATTTAATTCCCGGTATTAGTGGAGGCACTATCGCTTTATTATTAGGCATATACGATGATTTTATTTCATCAATTAGTGGACTATTCTTTAAGCGATTCTGGCCTAGTTTGAAATTTTTACTTCCTATATTAATAGGTATGGGATTAGCCATTGGTATCTTAAGTAATTTAATCAATTATTTATTAGAACATCATCAAGTGGTTACAATGTTTTTCTTTACTGGGTTAATTATTGGTATTATTCCTTATCTGTTAAGAACAGCGAATTTTAAAGAGACATTTCATGCCAAACATTACGCTGTTTTAATACTAGGTATCATTATTCTTGTTGCGATTACTTTAATGAATTCAGGTGACCAACGTGCAGACACATCACTTCATTTATCTTTTAGTCTTATTATTAAATATTTTTTAGCTGGAGTATGTGCTTCTAGTGCAATGTTATTACCTGGAATTTCAGGTTCCTTTATGTTACTCGTATTTGGCGCTTATGGCACTGTAATGTTAGCCGTTGCAGACTTAGTCAAATTCAACTTTGATGGCTTACCTGTATTGTTAATCGTAGGACTTGGCATTATTGTAGGCTTTTTACTTTCAAGTCGTATTATTAAATACTTCCTGCACCATCATTTTGTTATGACCTTTGCTTTAATCACAGGCTTTGTAATCGGATCGATTTATGCCGTATTCCCTGGCTTACCTAGTAGCTTAGTTGAGTGGTTAATCGCAATCATATTATTGGTGATTGGATTTGCTGGGAGTTATGCATTAGGTAGAATTACCAGTGAAAATGAAGCAAAAAAAAACGCATGTGCTTAGCACATGCGTTTATTCTTATACAACAACTTATTTATTGTCGTTGCCTTTAACTTTGTCGATTAAGTCGTTAGCTTTATCTTTAACGTTATCAACAACTTCTTTTGCTTTGCCAGAAGCTTTATCGCCTTGGCCATCTTTTTCTAAATCTTTATTATCAGTTGCGTTACCAACTGTTTCTTTAATATTACCTTTTGCTTGTTCAAATTTATCTTCAGCCATTTGAAATTCCTCCTTGAAAGACTGATGTCTTATTTAGTTATTATCTACCCGCTCTTCTCTTTATTAAACATAATTCATTCATTTTTTGAAAAAATTCTTTAATCACAATGACTCATATATAATAGATAGTAACAGTACATATTAAATTAGAAAGGATTGAGACAAATTGAAGTTTATACATTTTAGTGCAATGACTGAAAATGGTTTAAATAAAAAAGTAAATCGATTTTTAGAAGAAAATCCAAATATCGAAATTATCAAATTCGATTATAGTCTAGGTACAAGTGGTTTTGGAGTTGGAATGCTTTATAGAAACACTTCTACTTTCTAAATTATTTACGATAAAGTAATAGCCTTTATTTTCATTATCTACATAACAAAAGCCCTGAACCATAACGGTTACAGGGCTTTCATTTATTTCATCAATTATTTAGCAGGTACTACTGCACCTTTATATTTATCATTAATGAAATCACGAATATCTTTAGATTGTAATACTTCAATTAAAGCTTTAATTTTCTCATCATCTTTATGACCTTTTTGAACAGCAATTAAGTTTGCATAAGGATTGTTGTTTGCTTTTTCAACTACGATTGAATCTTTTTGTGGATTTAATTTTTGATCAATTGCATAGTTAGAGTTAATGATAGCAGCATCTACATCTTGGTTTTGGTAAATTTTTGGTAAGTATTCAGCTGACTGTTTGTTATTGAATTTAATGTCTTTTTTGTTTTCAGTGATATCTTCGAATTTAGCGTCTTCGATTTTAACACCTTTTTTGATTTTAATTAAACCTTCATCAACGAAGAATTTTAAGAAACGACCTTGTTCAGCTGGGTTGTTAGAAACGTATACTGTAGCACCTTTTGGAAGGTCTTTTAAGCTTTTATATTTTTTAGAATATACAGCCATTGGTTCTAAGTGGACTTTACCAGCATCTTCAATTTTGTATCCTTTTTCTTTGCTTTCAGTTTTTAAGTAAGGTACGTGTTGGAAGTAGTTAGCGTCTAATTCACCTTTATCTAATAATTTATTAGGTGTAGTGTAATCGTTAATTGTTTTAATTTCTAAGTCATAGCCTTTCTTTTTAAGTAAAGGTTTTGCTTTTTCCAAAATTTCAGCGTGAGGAGCTGGTGAAGCACCAACTACGATTTTTTTGTCTTTGTCCCCTCCGCCATTACCACATGCGGCTAATACAACAGTAAGTGTAAGTACTAAAAGTAAACTTAAAAGTTTTTTCATTAAATCAAACCTCTTTTCCCTTATCGTTTATCAATTTTATTTGTAATCCAATCCCCAATGAATTGAATTATAAATACAATAATTAAAATGAAGACAGTTGAAACTAAGATGACATCATTTTGGCTACGTGTGAAACCAGTTAAGTAAGCTAAGTTACCTAAACCACCCGCGCCGATAACACCGGCAATTGCAGTTGAACCAACTAAAGCAATCGCTGTAACAGTAATACCTGATACAAGTGCTGGCATCGCTTCTGGAAGTAAGACTTTCCAAATAATTGTCCATGTACTTGCTCCCATTGATTGCGCCGCTTCAATGACACCTTTATCAATTTCCTTAAATGCAATTTCTACTAATCTTGCATAGAATGGCGCTGCTCCAATGATTAAGGCTGGCAACGCACCAGTTGGACCACTTATTGTTCCCAAAAGGACACTTGTAAATGGAATTAATAACAAGATTAAGATAATAAATGGAATTGCTCGGAATAAGTTAACTATAAATGAAACTATACTATAAAAAATTCTTGCCCCAGTAGAATTGCTTCTAGCTGATAAGAAGAGTAATACACCTAAGATTAAGCCTAGAATAAACGCGAAGATTGTTGAAACGATAGTCATGTATAACGTTTCATAAATCGCTTGCCAAACATCTGGCCATTGTACATTAGGCATAGTAATCATCTCATGAAGAATGTCACCATATGATTTATTCATGCTTAATCACCTCCACATTAACATGTCGCTTGTGTAAATCATTTTTAAATTCTTCAAAAGCATCATGTGTAATATGTGGGATATGGATAACTAAAAATCCAATTGAACCCTCACGTGTATTTTTAATATTTGCTTCAAGAATATTAATATCAATATTCAAGTTTTTAGTTATGTAAGACACGATAGGTTCAGTAGCATTGTTACCATTAAAGTTGAGTCTCACAATATAAGCATCTGAATCTAATGGCTCTAAATGTTTAATTGAGTCTTCAAAGTCATCATCTAAGTCATCTTTAACAAAGCGTTTTGTCACTTCGTGTTGAGGATTTTCAAAGACTTCGCTTACTCTACCTTGTTCAATGACACGACCATTTTCCATAACAGCTACTTCATCACAAATACGTCTGATTACTTGCATTTCATGAGTAATAATGACAATTGTGAGATTTTGTCTTTCTTTTATTTTTAAAAGTAAATCTAAAATTTCATCGGTAGTTTGTGGGTCGAGTGCGCTTGTTGCTTCATCGCACAATAGCACGTCTGGATCATTTGCCAAGGCACGTGCGATACCTACTCTTTGCTTTTGTCCACCAGATAATTCTGAAGGATAAGCATTCTCTCTACCTTTTAAGCCTACAAGCTCAACGAGTTCTAAAGCTTTTTCCTTAGCTTTCGCTTTAGACGCGCCAGCAATTTCAAGCGGAAACATAATATTTTTTAAAACAGTTCGTGACCACAATAGATTAAAATGTTGGAAAACCATACTTACTTTTTGACGTTTTTTTCTTAACTCTGCTTTTGAAAGTTTGTTAATATTGTCGCCATCTATAATAATGTCCCCTGATGTAGGTTCCTCTAGATTGTTGAACATTCTAATTAACGTACTTTTACCAGCACCAGAGAATCCAATCACTCCAAAAATTGAGCCTGATTCTATTTTTAAGTCAACGTGATCAACTGCTAGAACATCTTTATTCTTTGTGTGATAGCGTTTAACTACTTGATTTAATTCAATCACGTTAAGTGCCTCCTTAAAACTTTATGTAATTAAAAAATGCTTTCTCACTTTAGTTAAGTTGAGAAAGCATTGAAATATCTTTCTCTCATCTTCTAAAGTGTTAAACTTTATGTGAATTGGCACCATTTCTATTGTCTAGACGGTTGCCGGGCTTCATAGGGCACATCCCTCCACCTCTCTTGATAAGAGTTTTCGCACTATTTAATTAATTTATATCCTACCATTGCACTATAATTTCGTCAATAATTATTTTAATTTTTCTAACAAATAAGGTACAGACTGAAATGCGTAGATTCTATCTAGTTCCTTATCCTTGTTCATAATCATTAACACAGGCACGGACATAATTTTATTTTCTTCGCTAAATTCTGGATGAAAATTTAAATCTATCTTTTTAATTGGCAATTTTAAAATTTCGTTTGCGATATCTAACATACGCTCAGAAATTTTACATGTGCCACACATGGGCGTATACCCAAAGATAAGATGCTTATCCTCTTTGAAGTTTTCTCTAATATCTTCCACTTTTATTGTACTACTCATTCATTAATACTAACCTTTCAGTCGTTAAATTAGGTATGAGACGCTTCTCTTTTCGAACAGTAAAACCATATCTGCTCAAAACATTAGCAAGATAGTTTTTAGGACATCGTGCGACTTCACAATATGTTTTATCAACATAGATGTGTTCACTTTCGCTTAAATATCGTTTAAACCACTTTCTAATCTTCTCACCCTCGTTATCCGAATCTGCAAGTACATACACTTGCTTACCATATAATGATTCGATCATATCATCTATCTTGTCGATACTCATTGTACCATGTGTACAGATAATATTGACAGGTTCAGCGATGACTTGTTGTACTCTCTTCTTATCAGATTTACCTTCAACAATAATAACTTTATTTAAAATTGCCATGCTCATCCACCTTCTAAGTCGATAATAAACAATCATTAACTTCTTCACGGAATAATCAAATTCTAAACGTTTTTTACTAAGACTTAACATTTAGAATTATTAAATTTTTGAAAAGCTCACTAACTATCATTATTTAATTTTAAGGTGTATATACTTATCCTTACATACATATGTATTTCATGTGTGGTCGAAAGTATTAATATTTGAGTAAATTAATTTTTAATAAAATAAAAAACTCCAAGATACGAAATCAAGGAGTTCCCTGTTAATTATTCGCCAATCATTTCAGAATATTGATCAGCACTTAATAAATCGTCTAATTGACTTTCATCACTAAGTTCAACTTTAACCATCCATGCTTTTTCGTATGGTGATTCGTTTACGAACTCAGGGCTATCTTCTAATTCTTCGTTAATTTCAACAATTTTACCAGATACTGGTGCATATAATTCAGAAACAGTTTTAACTGATTCTACGCTACCAAAAGTATCCCCTTCATTGATTTCATCATCAACGTCTGGTAATTCAACGAATACGATATCACCTAATTCGCCTTGTGCGTATTCAGTAATACCAATTGTTACTGTGTTGCCTTCAACTTTAACCCATTCATGTTCTTTAGAATATTTTAATTCGCTCGGTACTGCCACGAAAATCCCCTCCTAAAATTAATTACAATTTAATGATGCCATACCGTTAGTTTTCATTCAACTATTAATATTAAAAGTCGATACAATTTATTGAATTAATATTTGTAAAATTAAACTATTTTAACTAATAAGAAAAATTAACATTTCATATAAGCCTTATAGCCAAGTTTCCTTATATTGATCTTCCTTAAAACCTAAAGTTAATTTGTCACCTGAAATCGCTAATGGACGTTTCACTAACATACCATCTGAAGCTAATAGTTCTAATTTTTCATCATTAGATAAATCATTCAATTTATCTTTTAAACCTAATTCACGGTATTTAGCTCCATGCGTATTAAATAATTTATTAATTTCTACACCTGTTTTTTCTATGATATCTTCAAATTCTTTTTTTGTTGGTGTGTGTTGCACAATATCAATCGGCTCGTAACTTACGCCATGTGTCTCTAAAAATTTAGCTGCTTTTTTACAAGTCGTACAATTTGAATATTGATAAAATTTAATCATTCAGATGTAACCTCCTATATTGATTTAACCTAAATATATCAGAAAACTTATGTAAACGCTCTATATTTTTTAAGCTTTATTTTTCGAATAAAATAAATATTCCGTTATAATATAGGTAGCATTTAACTCAAAGGAGCGTATATACATGAAAAGCATTAAAACAACAGATGAATTTAAATCTACCATCCAAAGCGATCAACCCGTTATCGTGAAATTCGAAGCAGGTTGGTGTCCTGATTGTAAAGCAATGGACATGTGGATTGATCCAATCGTTGAAAAATATAACCAATACGATTGGTATACAGTCAATCGTGACGAATTAGAAGATGTAGCAGCTGATAATGAAGTAATGGGCATCCCAAGTTTATTAGTTTTTGAAAATGGCAATAAACGTGCACATTTACATTCAGCTAATGCAAAATCACCAGAACAAGTTGAATCATTCTTAGAAGAAACATTTAACAAATAAGTAATAAATAAATGACGGAACTCTTGAATTTTTAGAGTTCCGTCATTTTTTATATTAATACTCAGAAATCAAGTTTTTACTTTTACGATGTGCTTTTGGTGGTACAACTTCTAAATCAGTTAAATAAAGTAAACCAGCAATCGCTTCATCATCTTTAATGCCTAACACTTTACGCACTTTAGGTTCAAAGATGTAAGGTGGTGTTTTCCAACATGTACCAATGCCTTTTTCATATAATAATAACATCAAGTTTTGAGCATATGCGCCCATCGCAAAGAAGTTCTCACGATTTTGACGTTGACGTGGGTCCGTTTTCAATACTAGTACTAACATCCCACCTAAATTTGTAACTGCATTGTAGTGATCTTCTTGTTTCTCTGGACTATTTGGAAAGGCGAATGGCGTTATATCTCTACTCATATCGCCTAATCTATCTTTTGCTACATGGATCACTCTCCATGGCTCTCTCATTCCATGATTAGGAGCATCTGTAGCCTTCTCAATCGCATCAAATAATGCCTCATCATCGATAATCATATCATGTTTAAACTTTTTAATACTTCTTCTTGAAGAAATTGCTTCTTGTAATTCCACAATTATCGCTCCTTCATAATGATAACTATTATCAATTATAAGCTTTTATATCAGCAAATTCAAATGTATGCTACATATTTTCATAGAATGATAATTGCGCTTTCAATGTCTTCACATGTAGTTGGCCAGGCGCTTGAGGCTCTCCTAAACAGCCATAAGAAACCGCCCCTCCAAAGGCTCCTTGGGCCACGCGACTTACGACACCTAACTGTGACATCGAAATTCCAATTACTTTAGGATAAACAGCATCCACACTGGCAGCCATCGCTTGTAATAACGTAGCAACGTCTTCTCGACATTGTGGCATAACTGCGATTTTGACATAATCAGGATTCAATTGATGCATTTTATAATATGTGAATTTTAATATATCTATGTCTGGTGTCTCTTGAAAATTATGATACGACACTACAACTTGCTTATAATTTTCTTGTGCCAAACGAACGAAATCACGATGGGCAAAGACATCATAATCACTATCCCACTCAATATCAATCATATGATAGTAATCTAAATGCACAATATCTTGTAAAAGCTTCATATATGCGTCATAAGGTAAACTACCTTTACCACCTTGTTCAGTTGTACGATATGTTACCAATACTTTAAAATTTGCATCTTGATTGTTCAATATTTCGAGATTTTTAGTAAGTAATTGAATATGATTTTCTGGCCATTGATCAATACGTAGTTCCACTATATCTATCTCATTTTGATATTGGTTTAAATCATTTAATGTGGTGTTATCTATTAATTCTGTTGGCGCTATTGTTGCGGCTACTTCTACAGTTGTCATGAAACTCCCTACTTTCTCGATATTATTTTGTTTTATTTTAAACTATTGTGCCTACAACTCCAAACTCGTGAGGTTTTGGTGCTTCATTTTCCTAAAAAATTAAATATGTATGATTTAAAAAATCAAAGATGGGTATACAGTGATTGAACACGAATTTAGGAGGTAATAATAATGGCAGTTCAATATGAAACTAAAGCAACAAACGTTGGTGGACGTAAAGGACATGTTCACACTGACGATAATGCAATTAATGTAGATGTATTACCACCACAACAAGCGGACGGAAACGCAACTAACCCTGAACAATTATTCGCAGCTGGTTATGCTTCATGCTTCAATGGTGCATTCGATCTTATCTTAAAACAAAACAAAGTTCGCGATGCTGAACCAGAAGTAACATTAACAGTACGTTTAGAAGATGACCCTAATGCAGAAAGTCCTAAATTAGGCGTATCTATCGATGCAAAAGTTAAAAACGTATTATCACAAGAAGACGCTGAAAAATATCTACAAGAAGCACACGAATTCTGCCCTTATTCAAAAGCAGTAAAAGGTAACGTAGATGTAGACTTAAACGTTCAAGTTGTAGACTAATTTCAATAGTTATTAATAATAAATTGTAAAATTTTAACAGAGTAGAACGATGCATGAAATGGTGCATTGTTCTACTCTTTTTTTTTGAAAAAAATTCTATCTTTCTTGTTAAAAACACATTATATCCTGTCTCTTATACACATCT
>NZ_PPRD01000058.1 GCF_002902575.1 Staphylococcus croceilyticus
TTTTTAACACTCACTTAATAACTTATATTTAATAACCTCTTCACTACAACAGACTAAAGTATGAAATCTGCATATATTTAAAACTTAAAACTTTCTCATTTAATATTGATAACCATCTACCTTGTCACTAATTTTTCAAATTTAATTAAATGATAAATAGGTGATAAGTTCTTATAATAGTAAATTAGGTGAAGTTAAAATGAAAAAACTAATGAATTTAGTCTTTAAATATAAAATATTTCCATTTTTAATGGGAATAATCAGTTTGTTACTCGCCATTAGCGTAGTGATACAAAATATTAGTATTGCCGAATTTTTAAATCGCATGCTTTATCACCAGCATACCTCTATTTATCCATTATTATTACTCATTTTAGTCGTACTTATTTTAAGAGCCACATTAAATACGATTAATTTACTTTTAGGTGATAGGTTAGCAACCAAAGTAAAACATCAGCTCAGAAAACAAGTGTTATTTAAACAATCATCTGTCACCATTGGTACACAAATTAACATTTTGACAGAAACGATTGATGGCTTAGTACCATTTTTCAAAAGCTATTTACCCCAAGTCTTTAAATCAATGATGATACCATTCATCATTATCTTAGCCATGTGTTTTATTCATTTAAATACAGCACTGATAATGATTGTGACAGCACCATTTATTCCGCTCTTTTATATTATTTTTGGACTGAAGACACGTGATGAATCCAAAGACCAAATGACACATCTTAACCTATTTAGCCAAAGATTTTTAAACGTAGCACAAGGCCTCATCACATTGAAGTTATTTAAACGCACGCACCACACTGAATCCCAAATCTATAAAGATAGCACGCAATTTAGAGATTTAACGATGCGAATTCTACGTAGCGCCTTCCTTTCAGGCCTCATGCTCGAATTTATCAGCATGCTCGGCATTGGATTAGTGGCCCTAGAAGCGGCATTGAGCCTCGTCGTCTTTCATCACATCAACTTTAAAACAGCCGCAATTGCGATTATCTTAGCCCCTGAATTTTACAATGCTATCAAAGATTTAGGTCAAGCTTTCCATACCGGCAAACAAAGTGAAGGTGCAAGCGATATCGTATTTGAATTTTTAGCTTCTGAAAATGCAACACCAAACAGCACACCAGAAATCGTACCTACACAAACGTCCCAAATTAAGATGGCAAATGTACATTATCAATATCCTGATACCACTACATTTGCTATCAAAAATGTTTCATTAACGATTAATCAAGGTGAAAAGATTGCCATCGTAGGCCCAAGTGGGGCAGGTAAAACAACATTAGCGCGACTACTTATCCAATCGCTCAAACCGACGAATGGAAACGTGACGTTTAACAGTGACGTGTCCAATATAGGAATGTTAAGTCAACATCCATACCTTTTTTCAGCAACAATAAAAGAAAACGTTGCGATGTTTAAAGATGTTGAAGATGAAGTCATTCTCGAAGTATTAGAAAAGGTAGGGCTTAAAGATAAAGTCCAAAGCTTAGTACAAGGTATTCATACACCTATCGGGGAAGGTGGCGAAATGTTATCTGGAGGACAAATGCGCCGTCTTGAATTATCACGCGTATTATTAACAAATCCAGATATCGTCGTCTTTGATGAGCCGACGACAGGTTTAGATTTGGCCACTGAACGCGTGATTCAACAGGCAATTGCACAATATTTCGAGCATACAACAATGATTATTATTGCGCATCGTACATCTACGATTCGCCAAGCAACACGTCGTTTATTTATTGAAAATGGCCAACTGATTAAAGATGATCATGATATTTCAGTTAGTTACACAAAAGGTGGTGAGCAACGATGAAACCACGTATTCAATTTCGACCTGATAAAGATTTATTATTAGCGATATTAACTGGTATAGCAGGAAGTTTAGTAGCATTAGCCATGTTCTTTCTAAGTGGTTATATGGTGACTCAAAGTGCACTAGGGGCACCACTATATGCATTGATGGTACTCGTTGTATCCGTAAAATTATTTGGTTTCTTACGTGCCATTGCCCGATATGGAGAACGCTTATTGTCGCATCGCACGACATTTACAATGCTACGTGATGTAAGAGTACAATTTTTACAACACTTGATTCCACGTGTACCAAATCTTTATCGTAAATATAAATCAAGTGATCTTATCTCTAAAATGATTAGTAAAGTAGAAGTACTTCAAAATATTTATTTACGCGTGTATTATCCGCCAATAGTCATTGGATTTACAGCAATCATTGCAGCTGTGACGCTGATTTATTTTAGCGTGGCACATGCGATTATTATTGTGATTAGTATGTTGTGTTCATTATGGATTGTGCCATGGCTTAGTGCGAAACGTGCACGTACGTTGAAACAACAAGTTGCGTTACAACAACAAGATACTTTAGCGAAATTTTATGATTATAAAGAAGGTTATGAAGAATTAAATCGTTTTAATCAAACTGAAGCATATCGTCAAGGTGTGCTTGATTCATTGGATAAATATGATAAGTTGCAAGCAAAAGAAACACGCTTCTTAACGTTATATGATTATATGTTAAATCTACTTGCGATGTTAGCTTTATTTGCCAGTCTTGCACTCGGCGCGATACAAGTGGGGAATGGTCAGCTCAATGTTATCTATTTAACAAGTATCGTGTTAATGATGTTAACGCTATTTGAACAAGCCGTACCAATGAGCAACTTTGCATATTATAAAGCTGATACCGATGAAGCCTTAGCAAATTTAAACGATGTCTTGTCATATACAACTACTACTTCCACTTCAGATATTACTTCTAGAGATGGGAATGTATTTGAAGTAGAGGATTTAACTTTTAATTATCTCTATCAAGAGACATCGGTGTTAAATAATATTAATTTAACTGTTAGTAAAGGAGAGAAAGTGGCTATTATCGGTCCATCTGGTTCAGGTAAAAGTACCTTACTTCAAATTTTAAGTGGTTTATATGATATTCCACATGGAGATGTTAAACTTTACGGCCACACAGTGACGGATATCACAGAAGAAGTACGCTATAGTGAGCTTAATGTGTTATTGCAAGCCCAACAACTATTTGATGGTACTATTCGTGAGAATTTATTTTCAGAGGAAAAAGATGAAAAATTACTGCAAGTGTTAGAACAAGTTAACCTAGGACATTTGAAATTAGATCAGCAACTTACGCTTGATGGACATACGTTATCAGGAGGAGAAATTCAACGCTTGGCACTTGCGCGCTTACTCTTGAAAAAGGCGGATGTGTGGATATTAGATGAACCAACGACAGCATTGGATGAAGCGAATACTGAAAATGTGATGCATTTGGTGGACCAATATTCGAAAACAGTGGTAGTTGCTACGCATGATATAGCGTTACTATCGCAATTTGATAAAATTGTTGTGATGATTGATGGTCAAGTGATTGAACAAGGCAGTTATGATGCACTAGTTGAAAGGGATAGTTATCTAAGTCGTTTGATCAAAGAAAATAACCAATAAGTTATGAGAAGTAGTTCTTAGGTAGATGTTTATTCGTTTAAGTTTTGTCGCTTTCCGGTGGGAAAGGCTCAAGCTTGTAATATTGTAAAGGCGTTCTTAGATAGGTACTCACTCACTTAAGTTGCTAAGCTTTCCAGGGGTGCCGTCTCAGCCTGTAGTCTTCTAAAGAAATTCTTAGATGAACATTCACTCATTCTGTTGTGATGCTTGCCTAGGGGGCTGGG
>NZ_PPRD01000006.1 GCF_002902575.1 Staphylococcus croceilyticus
TAGTTACCATGTTATATTATGTAACATATTGTGTCATTTTATCTTACGAATTTTTGCCATATTGAAAAACTATCATTATGATGTTTTCAAAGGAAGTGGTAATTATGAAGATGGATGACACAATTTTTTTATTTCTTTGTACTTTACTCGTGTGGTTAATGACACCGGGGTTAAGTTTATTCTACGGTGGTCTCGTACAATCTAAAAACGTGCTGAACACAGTAATGCAAAGTATGGCAGCGATGATTATCGTAACTTTCACATGGATTACATTTGGTTTTACATTAAGTTTTGGAACTGGAAATGACTTAATTGGAAACCTTGACTTTTTGGGCTTACAACATGTAGGCTTTGCGATTAATCAAGATTTGAGCCCGCATGTGCCGTTTGCGTTATTTATGCTATTTCAAATGATGTTTTGTACTATTGCGGTCTCAATTTTATCTGGTTCCATTGCGGAACGTATGAGATTTATTCCGTTTACAATTTTCATCATTATATGGGTTATCGTTATTTATAGTCCAGTAGCACACTGGGTTTGGGGTGGCGGTTGGATAGGTAAGTTAGGTGCATTAGATTACGCCGGAGGAACCGTTGTACATATTACCTCAGGGGTATCAGGACTTATCTTAGCCATTATGATTGGTAATGGTAAAAAAATCGAAAAAATTCAGCCCCATAATTTATTGATTACATTAATTGGTGGTATTCTCGTTTGGATGGGATGGTACGGATTTAATACAGGTAGTGCCTATTCATTAAATGATGTTGCATTAGCTTCATTTGTAAACACAGTGATTGCAGCTAGGGGGGGTGCTTTCAGTTGGTTAGTACTTGAATACATAGTAACTAAAAAGCTTAGCCTGCTTGGTTTATTATCAGGGGTGCTTGCAGGTTTAGTAGCTATTACGCCTGCAGCAGGATATGTGAGTTATTTAAACGCATACATCATTTCAATTTGTGGTGGTATCGCATGTTATTTTGTTATTAATATTATTAAAGAGAAATTTAAATATAATGATACATTAGATGCTTTTGGTATACATGGTGTAGGCGGTGTAGTTGGAGCGGTGCTTACTGGCGTCTTTCAATCGCACGCAGTTAATGGGGATATTGATAATGGTCTTGTTTATACTGGAAATATTCATGCAGTATTAGTACAACTTATTGCAGTAGTGGTGGTTGTTATTTATACTATTCTTTTAACTTGGGTTATTGGAAAAGTTTTACAAAAACTGATGCCATTAGCAACTACTGAAGAAGAAGACAAAACAGGATTAGATGAAATCGTTCATGGCGAGAAAGCATACTTCTATGGTGAGCTTAATAAATTAAATAAAAGATATTAAAAGACTGCAAATCAACCCTTTCACTCATTGTTGTCTTATACATAACTAGGTCATTTACTTGTAATTGTAAACTCCCGTCGTTATGTATTTCGACTCCTTGTTTGACAAGGGTTTTCTTACGGTCTTTATATTTTAAGTTTCTAAATGAATATCTAAGTTGAAAATTAGTATTTTAAGCGATTACAATTATGATAAAATATATCGTAAATGGCTATTAATTTAGGTGATTATTATAATGAAAAATATATCAGATATCGCAAAATTAGCGGGGGTCTCTAAAAGTACGGTCTCCCGCTTTTTAAATAATGGATCTGTAAGTCCAAAAACAAAGGATAAATTGAGTCGTATCATTGCAGAACATGATTATCAACCTAATCAATTCGCGCAAAGTTTACGTGCGAAACATACAAATATTATTGGCGCAATTATTCCACGTATGAATTCTCATGCAGTAGATGAAACCGTTAAAGGTATTGTCAGCGTGTGTCAACAACACCACTATCAATTACTGTTAAATTATACCGGATTAGATATCAATGCTGAGATTGCGGCACTTGAAACATTTTCAAGAAGCAAAGTGGATGGCATTATACTCATGGCTACAACGTTAACTGCGCAACATCTTGAAGTCATTCAAAAAATCGATGTGCCTATTATTCTAGTAGGACAATCGCATGAGCACATGCACAGTATTGTTCATGATGATTACCAAGCAGGATACTTAGTGGGTGAGATGATTGGTCAACAACACCTTCAAAACCTTTGTTTCTTTGGTGTTACAGAAGATGATATTGCTGTCGGGATAGAACGTAAACAGGGCTTGCTTGAGGCGCTCAAGCAATATAATATTCATCCTCAAGTATTTGAAACGTCATTTAAGTATGAAGAAGCGAAACCCGAAGTTGCAGAAATACTTCAAACTATGCCTAAGTTGGATGCACTTATTGGGGCAACCGATTCGATTGCTTTAGCGATACATAACTATTGTGTCCAAACGGATTATGCTAAGCAAATGCCGTCTATCTATGGATTTGGTGGTGATCCCATGACGCAATTGGTATCACCAGAAATTATCACGATCAAGTTTAATTATTTTGAGGCGGGTACACAAGCTATGAAACAGTTAAATGATTTAATTTTTTCGGAAAAGGAAGCATCAAAAACGCTCATTTCTGTTAAATTATAGAATAATTGTTTAAATGTGGGACCGATACCAATAGAAATGATAAAATGTAATTAATAATAATCTCTATCGTTGGAGGGGTAACATGGCTGAATGGTCAAGAGAAGAACGCTATCGTCGTTTAGAAGACGTTGAATCAACACAATTAGAAGACTTAAAACATCGAGTCGCAACATCTAAATATCGTCAAACATATCATATTCAACCTGAAACAGGGTTACTTAACGATCCAAACGGTTTAATCTATTTTGGTGGTAAATATTATGTTTCTCATCAATGGTTTCCTTTAGGTGCTGTTCACGGTTTGAAATACTGGTTTAATTATACGAGTGAAGACCTAGTAACATTTGAACCCCAAGGCCCGATACTTAAGCCCGATACGGTATATGATAGTCATGGCGTATATAGTGGAAGTGCCTTTGAACATGAGGGTCACTTATATTATATGTATACTGGAAATCATCGCGATGACAATTGGGAGCGCTATGCTAGTCAAATGATAGCCAAAGTAGAGAAGGATGGAACAATTCATAAATTTGAACAGCCTGTCATTTCCCACCAACCAGAAGGCTATACCAGCCATTTTAGAGACCCAAAAGTATTTGAACATGATAACGAGTTCTACGCTATTATTGGCGCTCAAAACATCAATGAATTAGGTCGCTTTTTATTTTATAAAACCATAGAGCGTCAACTTGATAAATGGGAATTTGTAGGGGAATTGCACACTAGTTTAGAAGATTTCGGCTATATGTGGGAATGTCCTGATTATTTCAAATTAGATGGGGAAGATGTGATTTTATTTAGTCCTCAAGGTCTCGATGCTAAAGGCGATAAATTTAGAAACATTTATCAATCAGGTTATATAATCGGTGAATTGGATTTTGATTCTCTAATATTCGAACATAATGAATTTATCGAATTAGATAATGGATTTGATTTTTATGCACCTCAAACATTTGTTGATGAACATGGTAAACGCATATTAATTGGATGGATGGGGTTGCCAGAAATTAATTATCCAACTGATGAAGAAGGATGGGCGCATTGTTTAACCATTCCTCGCGAATTATCGGTTGAAGATGGTAAATTGCGACAACGCCCTCTTAAAGCGCTAGAGAAGTTACGTACAAATAAAGAAACAGCGCTAGGTTACGCCGATAAATTTTCCCGTATATTACGTCCTTATGAAGGCACGCAATATGAATTAAATATTGAAATTTTGGAAAATGAAGCATCAGAAATTTATTTTGAATTACGTACTTCCAGAAAATGTTCAACGCTTATTACATATAATACGAGAGAACAAAAAATTACATTAGACCGTACAGAGAGCGGTTTATTACCAGATAATGTAACAGATATGACGCGTAGCACCATTTTAGATACGCCACTGACGCATTTACAAATTTTTGTAGATACATCAAGTATTGAAATATTCTGTAACGATGGCGAACGTGTGCTTACATCACGTATTTTTCCAGATGAAGCAGCAACAGGAATTAAAACATCTACTATGTCAGGACAAGTATATTTACAATTTACGAAATATGAACTTAAAGGTGAGAGATAAATGAGAAAATTATATGCACTAGGCGAAGCATTAATCGATTTTATTCCTAATGTAACTAATTCTGAATTGAAAGACGTCACACAATTTAGTCGTCAAGTAGGAGGTGCGCCCGCGAATGTTGCGAGTGTGGCTCAAAAATTAGGTGCAAATGCTGAAATGGTAACACAACTAGGGCACGATGCATTTGGCGATATCATTGTAGAAACGTTAGATCAACTTGGTGTAGGTACACAATATATTAGAAGAACAAACGAGGCTAATACGGCACTCGCATTTGTAAGTTTAAAAGAAGATGGCCAACGCGATTTTTCATTTTACCGTAAGCCATCTGCAGATATGCTATATCATCCATCATATTTAGATGAAATTACAATATCTGAACATGATATCTTACATTTTTGTTCAGTCGATTTAGTAGAAAGTGAGATGAAAGCTTCTCATAAAGTAATGATTGAGAAATTTGAAGCTGCAAATGGTATCGTCGTCTTTGATCCGAACGTAAGATTACCATTATGGGATAATGCAGAGGCATGTAAAGCGGCGATTCAAGAATTTATTCCTAAAGCGCACGTTGTTAAAGTCTCTGATGAAGAACTCGAGTTTATTACTGGGAAAGTAGATGAAACAGAGGCCATTCAATCATTATTTAAAGGCAATGTTGAAGCGGTCATTTATACACAAGGTCCTAAAGGGGCTACCATTTTCTTGAAAAATGGGGAAAGTGTTCATCATGAAGGTTACAAAGTGAAAGCGATAGATACAACTGGAGCAGGGGACGCCTTTGTTGGAGCAGTAATTAGCAGAATGTTAAATAGTGCAATAACTAATATAACTGAACTATTTGAAAATGAAGGCTATGATATACTTAAATTTAGCAATTTAGTAGCAGCCAAAGTGACTACTAAATATGGTGCGATTGAAAGTATCCCCACACTAGAAGAAGTAAAAGAGGATTTGAATTAATAAAATTTAAGCACCAACTGAGATGAATGTCATCAGTTGGTGCTTTTGTATGTTTATATTTTTTTTACATTTCGAACGGAAGCATAACAATGCTCACCATTTTTAAAGTTCACAATACGTTCTTTTGAGTCAATAGATTCGATATTATGTCGATTTACGACGAAACTGTTATGACATCTAAAGAAGCGGTCATCTAACTGAGCAAGTTCTTTAAGATTGCCATAAAATTCAATTTGACGATTATCTAAATGAGCAATTAAGCGATGTGACTTCGTTGATGATTCAAAAAACATCACGTCATCATATTGTACATAAATAGAATTGCTACCACGTTTTAATTCAATTGTTTCCACATTACTTTCCTTAGAAAGTAACTTTAAGCGTGTATGCGCAGTTTCTAAACAATCAATAATTCTTGTTTTCAACTGACTTGGATCATCTTTAAAAATAAAATCCATTGCAGATACTTTGTATACAAACGTTAAATAAGTTAATTCACTATGACTCGTCACAAATATAACGTTACCAATTGGGTCATATTTACGAATTTCACTACCTAATTTAATACCGTTCATATCCGCTTCTAATTGAATATCTAAGAAATAGCAACCTACATCGTTCATTTCTTTAGATTGCTCAATAACCTCATAAGGATCATCTGTAGCTAACGCAATTTCCATTGGTTTTTCCTCAATCATTATATAATTGTTAATAATTGAAACCATATTTTCACGCTGTTTTGCATCATCTTCACAAATGAATATTTTCATCGTTACACATCCTTATGACATATTATTTATAATTTCTACTTTTTGAACGAAATAACCGTTCTCAATTGTCGTATCAAGTAACGCATTTTCAGTAGAATCCGTAATTTCTTTTAGAGTCGTTAAACCTAAACCACGATTCTCTCCTTTAGTTGAAAAGCGTTCTTGGAACAACTCATGAATACGAGGCATATCCTCTTTACATTTATTCATTACAATAAACATAACCGAAGTTTCGGTGTTTATGAAAGCAATTCTAATTAAAGCATCCTCTAAATCCTCAGAAGCTTCAATGGCATTATCAATAATAATTCCAATAATTCGACTTAAATCAATCGTATTCATTTCAATGTATTCTACTAATTCTGGCACTTCAATACTAATAGGGATATTCTTCTCTTGAGCTTGAAGAATTTTAGTCGTCACTAAGCCTTTAATAGCACGAACCTTTAAGTTCTCTGTGCCATTAATTTTAATCGATTTCATTTGAAGATTATCTTTCATAGGCACAATATTTTCATTGAAATATGCTCTTAAACCAGTCATATCATCTTCTCTTATATATTCAGACATAGTAGTTAAAATATTAACATAGTCATGACGGAACTTACGCATTTCATTATTAATTGATTCAATTTGAAGCGTATATTCGTAATACGTTTCAATTTCTTCCATATTACGCTTATAACGAAGTTCACGTTGAGTGGTGTAAGTAATAATAACAATACAAATTGTTAAAAATAGTAGTATACCTATAAATACATACGCAAATAATCGTAATCCTTCTAAATCAAGGTAAAATTTCTGCGTATAAAGGTATAAGGTAATAATTGAAAATACTAAAAATAAAGAAATAATTAGTATGTAAATATTATTGAAAAAAAGATAAGTCTTTTTAAGTCTATTAACTAAAAATCTTATAAAGTATGCACAAATCAAAGCTATTATTGAAAAAGAAATCATATATAATACTAAAAGTGTAAACTTTAAAGTTAAATTATTACCTAATAAATAGAATAGAGATACAGTAAAAAAATTACTTATATACATTACTAGAGTCGACATTAAAATAGCTAAAATTGACCATAACTTAACTTTCGTATAGAAGAAAATTATACATAAAATGATTAAGATTAATACAGATTTTCTGTCAAAATAATAAAACAATATAGAGGAAGGGATTATAATGCCTAAAATGGCTAAATAATCCCTTTTTTCAAATTTAATATCAATGATAATTTTTGCTACCCAAATGAGCATTATAGTTTGAAAAATTGATAATGGTACAAAATTAATAATCGTCATTTCATATACACTTACCTTTAATTATTTATCAGAGAGATTTTGTAATTCTTCTGGTACTTCAGGTTCATCAAAGTATAAGCTACATACATCTTGTACTGAAAAAGTTCCAACTAAACCAAAGATAAAGCTAAAGACTTTTGCAAATAAAACACTTAATAAATTCATATTAATTGTCCCCCTTAGGAAAAAATATTGGTAATAGAGTAATACTTTCAAGTGTTACTCCTAATAAAATGAGTTGTTTATATGGCTCAGGCATTACTAATGAAAGAACTATTAACAATAATGAAAAAATAATTGCTAAAATTTTCTTTCGTGCTCTTAAATGTTGAGGTATTGGTTGCTTTTTGGTTGCAACTGGAGCGTACACTATAATCAGTAGTAACGCTAATGATGCAACAGTATACATTATACCCAAATTTATTGAAAAATAGACAACGAGCCAAGGTAAACCAACAAATAAGATTAAATTTTGAACATGACATAGCAATGATGATCTAGCATGAGCTCCATGTGCATAATGTCTAATTAAAAAATAACTAACGTGTGTGATTAAAGTGTATAGAAATGTATGGAATATGATTGCAGCACCATATGTCACAATTGTCTTTGCTAAATTACTTACTACAACTTGTAACCCTAATCGCACTTTTAAAAATTGAATATGATCAAGGTTGTTCTTTCGTTGTAAGTATGAAGCAAAGCGTTCAATTTGGTTGTCAATTGCTTTCAATATTGTGCCACTCTCCTTAAATCAATTATACAATTTTGTGCAACCAGTCTGTAAAACATTGCTTAACTGTTCAAAATCAATACTTAACTGTTATATTTAAAATACATATAATATTTTAACATATAAAAACATACAGTTTAGTATAAAAAATTGCAAGTTAAGAAGTTTTTGCAAAAATGCGTGGAGTATGTGTTTTAATATAGACATATCACATAGATGTGATAACAACTTAATAATCTTAGTCTTTAAATTTAATAGTTATTGTTTTATTGGCAGTAAAGGATGATGATTTTGTTTGTAGTTGCAAAATCATTTCATCTTGCCCCAAGTTGGAAGGAGTGTTTGTGTAGCTGTAGTAAAGCTTCATAATAGTTTATAATGGCAGAATCTACATTGTCAATTTAGTAAATGCTCTTAGTAGAAGTAATTTAACTTTGTTTTCTTCGTGTAGTTGATTTATTCATTAATAAGCCATCCCAACTTATTAATGAATACTAATTAAAAAGTGACTGAAGTATTAAACTCAGTCGAGAATGATTAACTTAGCTATTAAATGTAATAGAAGGTAATTATTCTCAACGATAAAAGCTATCGTAACATCATTTGTATAAAATGATAATTTTTCATAATTAATAACATCCCCAAAAAGATTGAAAAATAAATGTAAAAAAACATTCCCTTAATAAAACGTAAGCCGTGAGTCTCTCCCAAGCTCACGGCTTTTTTATGTTGATAAAACTTATTTGTATAGTTCTAATCTTAAATTTTTAAATACAGGAATATTATTACGTTGTTGTTCTACTTCATCTATGTCAATATCTACTATAATACTTTCTTCTTCTTGATCAAGTTCTGCTAGGATTTCTCCATTAGGGTTAATAACCATTGAGTGGCCCGCATAATCTGTATTTCCATCATTACCCGTACCATTACATGCAATAATAAACATATCGTTTTCAATGGCACGTGCTTGTAATAAAGTTCTCCAATGGTTTAGACGAGGAGTAGGCCATTGTGCTACATAAAAGCCGATTTGTGCTCCTTCACGTGCTGGATATCTAAGAAGTTCAGGAAAACGTAAATCATAGCAAATGATTTGTGTTGCGATAACACCTGAAGAAAGGGCGAATGGTTCAGGAGCTGTTTTGCCACTTTCTAAAAATTCAGGTTCGTTTAACATAGGTACTAGATGAACCTTGTCATATTTATTAATTCTTTGACCTTCTTTTGAAACAGTAAAAGCGGTGTTATATACTTTGCCATTACGTGTATTTGACACCGAGCCAGCTACTATATCTACATCGTATGTTTTAGCAAGTGTTTGAATAAAAGGAAAACTTCTAGCTAATTCTTTATCAGCTTTATGTGATAATTCATCTAATGCATACCCATTATTCCACATTTCAGGTAAAACGACGACTTCAGTATCTTCATTTAATTCTTTTTCAAACCATTGTTTAATTTTTTGTTCATTTTTTTCAGCATTTCCATATTCAACATAAAATTGAAATAATTGAATTCTCATAGTATCGCTCCTCATCCCTCTAATTGTTTTTAATGTACTAAAATAATTAAGGAAAATCAAAAAGAGAGTGGGACAGAATTCTTTTTAAATTCGTCGTCCCACTCCCAGCTTGCTTTGCTTGTAGAATTTCTTAGTGAAATTCTCTTTGCTGGGGCCCCGCCCGCAAGGATGACTAGAACTGAGAAAAGCTTGATTTAAGCGCCTTCTCAGTTCAGTCAGCTACTGTGAATTTGCAAAATAGCATCATTATATTATTTATGGCCCAGCCTCAAAGAAGTAAATTATTTTTTAACGATAAAACGATTATCAGTTGGTTGGATTTCTTTATCACCTGCTTCTTCGCGAATGTCACCGAATGGCATTTGAGCAACTAATTTCCATGAAGCTGGGATATCAAATTCTTGAGTAGTGATTTGATCAACTAATGGATTGTAGTGTTGTAATGATGCGCCAATACCTTTTGAACTTAATGCAGTCCAAATTGCAAATTGGTGCATTGCATTAGTTTGTACTGACCAATTTGCGAAATTATCAGCGTAACTTGGCATTTTTTCTTGTAGTGCTTTAATAACGTCTTCATCTTCGAAATAAAGAATTGTGCCGTAAGAATGTTTGAAACCTTCAATTCTTTGGTTGGTAGGTTCGAAGTCACGGTCAGGACCCATAACATCTTTTAATACAGTTTTTGTGTTATCCCAGAATTTTCTGTGATTATCGTTTAATAATAAAACAATACGAGTAGATTGAGAGTTAAATGCTGAAGGCATGTATTTAATAATATGTTCAATTAACTCCTCTAATTCTTCGTCATTGATAGAAATAGATGTTTCAGTTTTATAAATTGTACGTCTGTTTTCAATTTCTTTTAAAAATGGTTTTGTGTTTTCTTTATCAAATAAACCCATATCTATGTCTCCTTTGTTTTAAATGATATAAGTTAAGTGTAAATATTATGCTTCAATAAGTAAAATAAATATAACAAAAAGTTTCAAAAGTATTAACATTCTTTATCATTCTTCTTAATTTCATGCATAAGACAATTATATTCCTTATACTAGAAGTGTTAAAAGAAAGAAGGAGGTGACGATTGGTGAAAAAGAAAATAGCCCATGTAACAATACTTCTAACTTTAGGAACATCGTTAATTGGCCCACACGTTCATGCAAAGGAAACATCAAATGAAGCGGTAGAAGCAGAGAATACTCATAAAAATGTAAACACTTCACAATCAGATGAAGCGTTAAAAATTGAAAATGTTTCAAACAATGATAATCATGCTGGTCATTCGGAACAGCCTTTTCAAGAGAAAGAAACTGATGAAGGTAAAACGGGTGATGAATTAAATAATCATGAAAGCGAAGAGGTTCCATCTACTGAGAAATCGGATGAAGTGAATGACAATGAAGATTCAACCTCTAAATCGGAACCATCTGAGGAGACGCCTAAATCTGAGGAAGAAAATGAAACTCAGCCACCATCAGAGGAGAATGGTAACAATGAGCCATCACATGAAGATGGAACGTCTAATTCCAATGGCAATTCAGAGTCTGATGGTAATAACGATGTAAGTGATGAGAATAATCAGGATGGCCAAAACGAGGGTTCTCAAGAAGGCGAGCCAAATACTGATGAAAATGGTAGCAGTGAGAAAACTCATGATGATGGCAATGATAGTGGAACTTCTGAGGATGACACTAGTAAAGATGACAACGATAACGGAAGTTCTGAGGATGATACTAGTAAAGATGATAACGATAGTGGAAGTTCTGGAGATGATACTAGTAAAGATGATAATGAGAATAAAGATGATTCATCCCATTCTTCATCAGAAGATGGTCAAACAAATGACTCGGATAAAGGTGATCAAAGTGAACAGCCGTCAGATCAAAGCGGGGATTCGCATACAACACCGTCAAACCAAGATGAAGATTCACAAGATTCGGACCAACATCAATCGAAACCTTCTGATAATAATGACAAAAATCAATCAGGACAATCAAATTCATCAGATTCATCTCACCACATAAACGGCCAGCATCAAGGACAAAATGACCAAGATAGTAAACATGATTCAAATTGGGATGATAATCAGACGCCTTCAGGAAATTCTAATCAAGATACGTCTCATCAAACTTCAAATGACAATGGTTCACAGTCACAACATCATCAATCGTCTAATAGAAACGATGGATATGACTATCAAAACGGTTATAAGCATAAGGGAGAGCAAAGAAATCAAAACGTCTCAGATGCGATGATTCACCAAATCTATCCTAATAAAAATCATGGGCGTAATTCTCAAATGGAGAATCATTATGCTTCATCTAACCAGTCAAATACTAAACCACAGGGGCATTACGGTCAATCTACTACAAATGACCATAAATATAATGACCATCAATTTAATCATCAATATGTAAGTTACGATGATAATAATGCTAGTGGAAATAATGGGTGGACCTCATTGTTACACAGATTCAATACACTTGCGACGGGTTCATATAAATATAATCCATTTATTATTAATCGTGTTAATCGTTTAGGTGAAAATGAGGATAACGTCACGGATCAAGATTTTTATAGACTTTTTCAAAAGCAAACATTTAATAATGAATATTTAAATTCTTTACAACGTAAGTCAAATTACTTTAGATTTGAGTATTTTAATCCTCTGAATGCTAGAGAATATTATAAAAATTTAGATGAACAAGTTTTAGGATTAATTACAGGTGAGATTGGTTCAATGCCTGATTTGAAAAAGCCGAGTGATAAACACTCAAGTAAAAATGAAGATGAAGCGGATATTCATAGTCATAAAAAGATAATTGAATCTAATGATGATGAGAAAAGCAAAACAAAAGGAAAAGATAATATTGGTAAAGTAAATATTACTTTAATTAGTAGTATCATTATTATATTTTTAGGCATCATAGGACGCTACTTATTTAAACTATTGAAAAATTAAATAATACAAATGAACGCATCTAAACACTCGTCTTTATATTAAATAAAGATTTGAGGGTTAGATGCGTTTTAAATTAGATTAAAATAAAAAATGTAAAATGAAATTTGTTTGATGTTGTATGTCTTTAACTGCATCACTAAAGAAGAATTGCATTAATACGACAAAGCCATTTTGCATCATATGAATAATGATTGGTACAGCGATTCGTTTTGTGAAGACGTAAGCTAGTGAAAAAATCATGCCCATACCAAAGTAAATTAATAAAAATTTAACGTCATTATGTGCTAATGCAAATAATAATGAACTTATAATAGATGCTATAAGGAAAGCGACGATACGGTTACCTTTAATTTTATTGTAAATTTCTCCAAATATAACCTTTCGGAATACGTATTCTTCAAGGATAGGACCTACAATAGAAATAAGTACGATAAACACAGGAAGTTGTTTAGCGATTGCCATGATTCTTTCTGTGTTAGGGCTTTGTTGTGGCTTACCGAAGATCCACATATTAATGATGCCAGCGATCACTTGATAAATCATCACGATACAAAATCCTAATAATGCCCAAGGTACAATGTAACGCTTATATTCTTTATGACCGCGTTCAATGACATTAGGATTTTTAATGATTGAATTTAACCATATAATTAGCGCGGCTGCTATGATGAATAGAATGACTTGCGTATATACGCCTGCTCTTGCTAAAGCCATTCCAGATAGATGACTAAACATTGGTGTCTTTTCCAAGAAAAGTGGTAAGAACTGTGCCAATGCATAAATCAGTAGTGTTAAAAATGCCACCCAAATTCTTGCCATGTTAAACCTCCATCTAAATATCAGTAACTTCTATTCTATCGTAAATATAAGGGATGTACAAAAATAAGAAAAATCATATTGCTTGAAAAATTGACCAACTTTGATTATTATAAAAATTAGATTAGCACTCAAGTTATTTAAGTGCTAAAAAGAGACCTATTAAGGGAGGAACAATCATGCTTAAACCATTAGGAAGTCGTGTGATTATCGAAAGAAAAGAACAAGAACAAACAACTAAAAGTGGAATTGTGTTAACAGATAGCGCAAAAGAAAAGTCAAATGAAGGCGTAGTCATCGCTGTAGGCTCAGGCCGCGTCCTTGACAATGGTGAAAAGGTTGCTCCAGAGGTTAAAGAAGGCGACACAGTTGTATTCCAAGAATATGCTGGTACAGAAGTTAAACGTGGAGACGAAACATACTTAATTTTAAATGAAGAAGATTTACTAGCAATCATTGAAAAATAAAAATATTTAATATTAACGATAAAAATTAAAATTTTACGGAGGTCAAATAATGGCTAAAGATCTTAAATTTTCAGAAGACGCACGTCAAGCAATGTTACGTGGTGTAGATAAACTAGCAAACGCAGTTAAAGTGACTATTGGTCCTAAAGGTCGTAATGTTGTATTAGATAAAGAATATGTAGCACCTTTAATTACAAACGATGGTGTTACAATCGCTAAAGAAATTGAATTAGAAGACCCTTATGAAAATATGGGTGCTAAATTAGTTCAAGAAGTGGCGAATAAAACAAATGAAATCGCTGGTGACGGTACTACTACAGCAACTGTATTAGCTCAAGCAATGATTCAAGAAGGACTTAAAAACGTGACAAGTGGTGCTAACCCTGTAGGCTTACGTGAAGGAATCGATAAAGCAGTGAGAGTTGCTGTTGAAGCATTACACGATATTTCTCAAAAAGTTGAAAATAAAAATGAAATCGCACAAGTAGGTGCTATTTCTGCAGCTAATGAAGAAATCGGTAAATACATTTCTGAAGCAATGGATAAAGTAGGTAATGACGGTGTTATCACTATTGAAGAATCAAATGGTTTAGATACTGAACTTGAAGTAGTAGAAGGTATGCAATTTGATAGAGGTTACCAATCTCCATATATGGTAACTGATTCAGATAAGATGATTGCTGAATTAGAAAGACCATATATCTTAGTTACTGATAAAAAAATCTCATCATTCCAAGACATCTTACCTTTATTAGAACAAGTGGTTCAATCTAGTCGTCCAATCCTAATCGTTGCTGATGAAGTAGAAGGCGATGCGTTAACTAATATCGTATTAAACCGTATGCGCGGTACATTTACTGCAGTAGCAGTTAAAGCACCTGGCTTCGGTGATCGTCGTAAAGCAATGTTAGAAGACTTAGCTATTTTAACTGGTGCAACAGTTATTACTGATGACTTAGGTTTAGAATTGAAAGATGCTTCTATCGATATGTTAGGTAGTGCAAATAAAGTTGAAGTAACTAAAGACAATACAACTGTTGTTGATGGTGATGGTGATGATAACAGCATCGACGCACGTGTAAGCCAAATTAAAGCACAAATTGAAGAAACTGATTCAGACTTTGACAGAGAGAAATTACAAGAACGCTTAGCTAAATTAGCTGGTGGCGTTGCTGTGATTAAAGTAGGTGCAGCATCTGAGACTGAATTAAAAGAACGTAAATTACGTATTGAAGACGCATTAAACTCTACACGTGCTGCTGTAGAAGAAGGTATCGTAGCAGGTGGTGGTACTGCTTTAGTCAACATCTATAATAAAGTAGAAGAAATTGAAGCTGAAGGCGATGTTGCTACAGGTGTAAACATTGTGCTTAAAGCTTTATCAGCGCCAGTTCGTCAAATCGCTGAAAATGCTGGACTTGAAGGTTCAGTAATTGTAGAAAGACTTAAAAATGCTGATGCTGGTGTTGGCTTCAACGCTGCTACAAACGAATGGGTAAATATGCTTGAAGAAGGTATCGTAGACCCTACTAAAGTAACTCGCTCAGCATTACAACATGCAGCAAGTGTAGCTGCTATGTTCTTAACAACTGAAGCGGTTGTTGCGACAATCCCAGAACCTGAGAAAAATGATGCAGGTATGGGCGGCATGCCAGGCATGATGTAGTAAAATAAAATTATTAATATATATTTACTGAGTAGTACTAAGGTTTGTTTTCTATGAAAATAGAAAGCAAACCTTTTATTTTTCTCATTGAAAAATGAAGCAATAATAAGTTAATAATATTTGATCGGTGGTAAATATAAAGTAAAGCCAATGGAGGTCATTATTATGGAATTGATAGGAAAAATTATAAGTTTCACTATGGAAACAATTTCTAATTGGTTAGGTAGTAATGATTTAATTAAAGATATAAAAAATGGTAAAAGTAAAAAGAACTAATTATAAATTAAATATTAGACGCTTTTCTAGAGATAATTCTTCAGAAAAGCGTCTTTCTATTTCCATTATTAAAAGATATTTTAAAGCAATTCTATCAACCAAACTCCCATTAAAATGAACACTACAAGTGAACCAATGAACCAATACAAATTTTTAGTCACATGGCCTGGACTGGTAAATGCATATAGGTATAGATGATAAATTGCAGATACAAACGATATAACGAGTAAAAATGAGAAAATGAAAACCATACTATCACTCCTATTTATATTTGAATGAGTTGGACAGTAAAAAAGAGGAACTAAACTAACTTAGTTCCTCTTAATATATCATTTTAAATCATCAATTGCTTGTGCGATTGAATCGAAGACATGTGGAATATCTTCTTTTTCAACACAACTAAATGCAATACGAATATCTGTATCATTTAGCGCAATAATACCGATTGAATATTTATCGATTAAATGTTTACGTAATTCTTCTGGATTTACGCCATTCACTTTAACTGCCATGAAGTAACCAGAGTTGAAGTCATAAGCTGTCCAGTGCTCTTTGTATTTATCATCATAAATGACCTCTTTAGTCACTTCATAACGAGATTGTAATGTATCGATATTGGCTTGAATTTCTTTATCAAATTGCTCGTGATGCTCAAGTACATATTGAATCGCACTTTGTGAAGGCATTGGGCCACTTGAAATATTACTTCTAATTAAACCTTTAACTTTAGCTTCAAGGACATCTTTAGCAGTGTCATTGTTTAAGCCAAATGTAATAAAGCCTACACGTAAGCCCCATGCAAAGAATTCTTTAGTAGCACCATCTAAACGAATAGGTAAAATATTTTTAGAATCTAATTGTGTAATTGCTGTGAAGATAGATTGCGTATAAACATCTTCATAGAATAAGCCATAGTAAGCATCATCTACAACAGCAATTACTTTTGTGCCTTTATTAGCTAATTGTTCGATAGCTGAAACAATTGTTTTTACTTCATCTTTAGTAGGTGTATAACCAGTAGGGTTGTTCGGATAGTTTAAAATTAATAACACTTTATCTTGGTTACAATTTTCTAATGTCGAAACTAAAGAATTTGTTGTATAGTGACCTTCTTGATCAAAGATTGAATAAGTTTCAATGTTAGCCCCATGTTTTGTATCAAAAATTAATTTATAGTTACCCCAATTGTGTGTAGGTAATAACAAAGTATCACCGCTATCTACAAATAAATCAGCTACTAGTGATAAACCATGCGTTAACGCATTAGTTACGATAGGACGACTAATAGTTTGTGCAGTTAGGTCAGGGTTTTCTTTTAACATTTTTTGTTGCCATAAATCTCTCAAGCTTTCAATACCTTGTGGTGGTGCATATGGAAAGACTTCATCTGGAGATAAATGATTATACACGTCATATAAAGCTGGTGCATACATTTTACCATCTTTATTTGTAGCCATACCAATGGTTGCGTTATACTTCGTTGATTTTGCTTCTGCTGATTGAGACAAAATACCTTTAGGATAATACATTGATTGGCCTAAATTTGATAGCATACTTAAAATTTCAGGACGTTCATTTACAAGTTGATCATTTAAATTTTGTGCTAAAGGGTTCATAGTTATAACCTCGCTTTAATTTTATCATTCATTCTTATATTAACTTGATTTTAAACAAAGATAAAGTCTGCTTATGGTAAGAACATTGATTTTTTAGTTATTTCTTCAAAAGAGAACATTTGTTCGCTTTTTATGTTAAAATGAGGACAGGTCATCAGAAGATATGACACTTTTCATTGTGGAGGTGTAGTGTAATGTCGTGGTTATTAGAAGGTATGATGACTCTAATTACAGGAGGCATACTAGTTATTTTTCGAGTTTGGTTAGAATCAAAGTGGAAGAATAAATAGATGACCTTACACAAAAACCCCTAACTTGCCGCTACAAGTTAGGGGTTGTGTAATGTAATACGTGGATACAATTTAATTTTAACACATGATAAATAAATTTCAATTTACAATTGCTATGAAGGTTTACATACAAAACGCTGAATTTGTTATAATTAGAACAATGAGGTGACACAAAATGATGAAACACTTAACCAAAATATTCGTTGGTTTAGCCATCGTCTTATTTGTTGTTGGCTATTATTTACAAGCGACAGGACATGAGAGTCAAGGTATTAAATTACTATTAGCAGCTATCATGTTTATGATATGTGCTTTTATTAATCGAAGTAATGATAGACGTAAAAATCGTAAATGAATTGATTTTTCAAATTAATAATAATCAATATAGTTCATTTTAAGTAGAAGCAAGATGATAAGCTTCCTTCAGTCGAAGCGAAATTCTGTCTTGCTTCTTTTTTAATGCACTATGTGTATCTATACAATATACACACTTAAACCTTAAATAATCCTTAATTTTCAAGAAATTCAGTAAAAACACTTTACAAACCTGTATATACTGTATATATTATGTATATACAATTATTAAAGGGGGACAGCGATGAAGATAATTTTAAAGAACACCAGTGAACAACCCATTTATGAACAAATTAAGCAACAAATTAAAGAGAATATTTTAAAAGGTTATGTTGAAGCGGGTAGTCATTTACCTTCTATGAGAGAATTAGCTAAAGATTTACAAGTGAGTTTAATTACTACCAAACGTGCTTACGAGGATTTAGAAAAAGAAGGCTTTGTCACAACGATTAGAGGTAAAGGAACATTTGTAAAAGAACAAGATAGTTCAATTTTAAAGGAGAAACAATTCTTTGTGATTGAGAATCTAGCCCGTTCAATGATTAAAGAAGCCAAGACCATTGGAATGCCTCTAAAAGAGTTAAAGGAAATATTAACTTTAATTTACGAGGAGGAAGAAGAATGAATGCAATTGAACTTAGAAATGTAAATTATAGTAATAAGTCTTTTGCGCTCAAAGATATTTCATTCGATGTTCCTCAAGGCTTTGTTACAGGGTTCATTGGCGGTAATGGCGCAGGAAAAACAACAGTCATTCGAATAATTATGGATTTATTAGAAGCAAATAGTGGTGAGATTAAAGTTTTCGATAAAAAGATGGTGCACGAACCACAGTGGATTAAAAATAAAATAGGTTTTGTTTATTCGGAAATTTATTTTAACCAACAGTGGTCAGTTAAAAAGTTAGAAAGCTTTATATCTCCATTTTATACGAACTGGGATACAGAAATGTTTCACCATTATTTAGAAAGATTTAATTTACCATTTAAAAGTAAGGTTAAACACTTTTCAACTGGGATGAAGATGAAGCTCTCACTGGCTATCGCATTAAGTCATCACGCTGAGTTATTCATATTCGATGAGCCAACAGCTAGTTTAGATCCCATCGTTAGAAACGAAGTGCTTGAAATTTTACAACAAGAATTAATTGATGAGAATAAAACCGTGTTTATCTCAACGCACATCATTTCAGATTTAGAAAAGATTGCAGATTATCTTGTTTATTTAAAAGATGGTGAAGTAAAAATTCAAGGCTATCGAAACGAATTGCAAGAGCAATATTTCATTGTAAGAGGCGATACAAAAGATTTAGATGAGGAACTAAATCAATTATTTCTATATAAGGAAGAAAAGGCTACAGGTTATCTAGGATTTACTCAACAAGCAAATGTATTTAAAGAATTGTTTGGTAACAAAGTAGATATTAAACAGCCTTCAATAGAAGAGTTGATGATTTACTTAGAAAAATCTGATCGCATGCATTTACATCAAGAAAAACCTCAAAGTGAGTTGATACAATGAAACAGCTATTAATTAGAAATTTTAAATTACGTAGTTGGACGATTGCTTTATACATTCTGTTACTTGTAATTAATCCTATTTATGCGCTGATCATGGCTAATACAACATGGAGCTTTATTATATACATTCCAGTTGCCATAATATTAATGTTAGTCAGTATTTTAGATGCAGGACATTTATTTAGAATTCATAGAAGATTAGGTGGTAAATCATCTTATTTATTTTATGAAAGCTTACCTGTTTCTAAAAAAGATATGTTAAATGCAAACTATATCACATGTATTATCTTGACATTATTTGGTGCACTCATTATAGGATTATATAATTTTCAAGCTACGAATATCGATATTAATGATTTACGTTATTCTACAGCTATTTCATTCGTATATGTTAATTTCTTCAGTATTCCGATTGCTTTTCAGAAAAATACTGAACGTAAAAGTGAACATATATCATACGCAGTTTACATTATTTTAATGATGTTAGTAATACCTTTTACGATTGCATTAGTGTTTACAGCATCAAATACATTTTTATTAAATAATGCATTAAATACACAGCTGTATGCGAAATATATTAATTATGGCTTACTATTATTAAGTGTTTTATGGATGATAATTAATTACATTATTCAATTTAGACATATTAATCAACGTACTAAAAAGGAGGGCTTTTATGAAGCTAGAGAACATCACTAAAACGTATGGCTCTAACAACGTTTTAGATAATATCGACTTTGATTTTGGAAATAGCCAAATTGTTGGTTTAATAGGTAAAAATGGTGTTGGTAAAACAACTTTAATGAAAGTAATGAACGGCAATATTATTAATTTTAAAGGAAAAGTAGGTCTTAAAGACGACGAAAATGTCGGCTATTTAATTGAACATCCTAAACTTTATGACAACAAAAGTGGCTTATACAATCTTAAATTATTTGCTCAGGTGTTAGGAAAAGGATTCGATAAGGAATATTCAGACAAGATTATCGATGCATTCGGTATGAGACCTTACATTAAGAAAAAAGTTAAAAAATATTCAATGGGTATGAAACAAAAGTTAGCTATTGCAGTATCACTAATGAATAAACCAAAATACTTAATTCTTGATGAACCTACAAATGGCATGGACCCTGATGGTTCAATCGATGTCTTAGAAACAATTCAATCATTAGTAAATGACTTAGATATGAAGATTTTAATTTCAAGTCACAAACTTGAAGATATTGAATTAATTTGCGATAGAGCAGTCTTCTTAAGAGATGGACATTTCGTACAAGACGTTAATATGAAAGATGGCGGTCCTCAAGATCATACATCAGTTAAAGTAAGTCGCGACGACTTCAACACAGCACTTGAATACTTAACGACGCATTTCAATGTTTTACAATCTCATAAAGAGAGTGGCGAAATTAATATTAAAGCGCAACAAGATTATCAATCATTAATTAAAGCCCTTGCTGAGAAGAATATTTATCCTAAATTTATTGAAACACGTAAAAGTTCGCTTCGAGATACGTACTTTAATATTAATCAGAGAGGTGACAAATAAATGAGAAGTATACAATTAGTAAAATATGATATTATTAGTTTCTTTAAAAGCTATTTAACATATATTGCTTTATTACTTATTTGGGCAGTATTAGGATTAATTACAATATTAATGGCTCGTAACAACGATAAAGTAGATTACACAATGATTTTACCAATGGCAAACTGGATGTTCTTATTCTTTGGATTATTAGTAGTCATCAAAACAATCACTCGTGATTATTCTCAAGGCACAATCCAGCTTTACATGAATAAAGTTAAAAATAGAATTGGTTATGTTGTTGCGAAAACAGTTTCTATTATTATCATTTCATTCATTTTCACTTTAATTACTTATTTAACAATGTTAATTATCGAAGCAGCTACAGATGGTAAAAATTTAGATGGAGATAAATTCTTAACAAATATTTGGTTCTATCTTATCTTCTTACTATTCTTTGGTTTATTACTATTCTTAGTAACATTAATCGTTCAAAAACCAGCTGTAATCTTTACTTTAGGTATCTTCTTAGTATTTATTGTACCTTTCGTTCAACCATTCATCGGTTTAATTCCAGAGTGGGGCGATAACATCCAGAAATCACTTAAATATATCCCATTCAGTTATTTAACTGAGAAATCTAATTCTGACAAGATTAAATTTTCAAATTGGCAATGGTTCATTTCAATTGCATCAATTGTTGTATTGTTCATTGCTAATGTGGTTTACGCTGCAAAACGAGATATTTAAGATAAAAGAAAAGTCTGGGCAACTCGCCCAGACTTTTTTAATGCTTATAATGCCAATTTATTAACGATTGAATCATATACTTGATTCCATAATTCTGTGTCATTTTTATACTTTGAGGCAATTTCTTGATGTACTTCTTTTTCTTTATCTTCATAAGTTGGATCGTCTTTCGCAGGTAACTTCTCTGCTCTTAAATTAGTGACAAACTCTTGAGCTTCACGTGCTCTTGGACCCCAAACATTCACTTGTTCATAATTATCATTCAAGAAGATAAAGATAGGAATCGAACGAGCTGTCCCATTAGTTAAATAACGATCAATTAAATTAGTGTCTTCATCTCTGTGAAATACGCGCACTTCAAGATTTAAGTATTCACTGATGCGTGCTAATATTGGAAGATTCATCATTGCGTCACCGCACCAGTCTTCTGTAATCACTAAGACTTTTGAAAATGAAGCACCTTTTAAATTATCAATTTTACTATCATTGGAAGGAATACTAAATGCATCGTATATTGCTAAGACATTATTTTTATTTGTTGTCATGTCGGCAATATAATCTTCGAGTGGTTGGCTTTTTTTGTAATATATTTCTAAGTTAGACATAAGTAAAACCTCCTTAAATAAATTTACATTATTATAACAAGTTTTTTGAAAAATTGATATTTTTAATACTTTTGATAAAAATATAATAATTTTAAAATTAAAAAATCTTATCCTTATAATTCTTGGGATATCTTTGTAGGAAAATGAATTATTATGATATATTTAATTTAATACTATTAAAGTGGTGATTATTTTGCGCATTCAGAATAGATGGGTTGTTTCTATTATTTTTGCTATTTTAGCGTTTGCGGTAGTTATTGGTCTTACTATTTATAAAAATGAGAAGACTGTTGATTTAACAGATGTAAAAATAAATAATATGCAACTCAATCAACAATTCGATAAATCTAATTATATTGTGAATCATCATATTAAATTAGACAGATATGAGTTTTATAATGACAAAAATCATAAAAACGTGACAGTTAAAGTTAAAAAGAAACATAATAAAGTTAAAGGTATCGTCGTGGTCAACGATCCGAAAGTAGATACAAACATTGGCGTTCATATAGGTGATCATGTAGATGATGCCATTAACTATCTAGGCGATAATTATCGTAAAGATAAAGTTGGTAAAGGATACGATGCAATTATTTATGTAGATAAAGAAAATCATATGAAATTATCTATACTTTATAAAAATGATATTGTAAAACGTATTGAATTCTTTAGTCGTTAATTTTTGCATAATATTATTAAAGAGATAAACAAATTAAGAAAGTATGTGAAAGAGAAATGGATAAAATTACTTTTTTAACTGAATTAGAAATGGAATTGAAAGAACTACCAACAAAAGAAAAAGATAAATTAATGGATGATTATGAAAACCATTTTTTTAAACAAGAAACACAAGGTAAATCGGAAAAGGAAATATTATCTCATTTAAGAGAACCACATGCAATTGGTAAAGAATTAAAAGCTAAAGAAGCAATCACACATGCGAAAGTTACGCCTAATCTACGTAACATTCTTAGAGCAATCATGGCGTCCTTAAGTTTGGGCGTCATTTCATTTGTTTTTATCATTATCCCAATCGTTATCTTTTTAGGAATTTTATTTTTAGTATTTCTATTTTCAATCTTTCTCATACTTTTCCCGCTTATATTACTTATCACGGGCTTCGTAAAAGGTATCCAAGATTCGTTTAGTAACTTTCTTTTTAGTGTTTCTTATTGCGGTATAGGAATAGTGCTATTAGCAATGACAATGATTATCACGCGAAATTTATATAAACTCGTATTAAAGTATTTATCATGGTATATCCAAACGATTAAAGGAAGAGTTAAACAATGAAGAAAGCGATCATCACAGGTTTAGTTATTTTTATAGGTTTTTTTATAGCAGGGACGTTAGTATGGTTCGTTCATGATAAAGGTGAATATAAGAAACTAAAGTATAATAAAGAATTTACTAGTAAGAACTTAAATACGCTTAATATTGATAGCTATACTTCTGATGTAGCTATCAAAAAAGGCAAACAATTTAGAGTGAAATATTATGGCGATAATGATATTAAAGTTTCCCCTAAAAAAATGAAATTAATATAAAAGAACGTCGCGCAGAAAATAGAGGCTATAGTTTTAATGTTAATCCCTTCAATTCAAGTAAATCCACCATCTATATTACTATTCCGGAAAAAGGTTTAAATAAACTAAATATTGATGCCAACATGGGTGAATTATCACTTGATAATCTAAAAGTGAATGAAGGTTCAATTCATAAAGATGGTGAAGATGTTTATATTAATCAGTCAGAACTAAAAAATATTAACATTCAGGGTGACTCTACTGATATATTTATTAAAAATAGTGTGGCTAATAATGTTAAATCAAAAACACAATTAGGTAACATCAAAGTAAGTAATTCAAAAGTAAAAGATTCTATATTTATATGTGATAGTGGATCGCTTAGATTTATAGATATGAATAGTGAATCAGATTTAAAAGGCTCAAGTAAACGTCAATCAATCATAATGAGTTACAAAAATAAACCTAAAGATACGCTTTTAAAATTACATCCGGGAACTAGAGAGGCAAAAGTTAAGAATAAGGCTTTTCACGATGGAAAAGTTGGAAAAAGCAAGAATATCGTAGAATTTTATACTGTAAAAAAAGATATTGTAATAAAATAATTAAGTACATAAATAAATGTCGACGGACTATTTCAAAGTTCGTCGACATTTTTATTTAATAATTAGCGAATGTTAAATCTGTATCAATCTGACCAGTAAATTGTTGCATCTCAAGTTCATTACCATCAAGCCATGATTGAAAATCAATTGAAGCGGGCGCTTGGTTCTCACCTAACGTCATCCAAGCTATTAAACTTTGCGGTTCGTACATAGAAGTATGTATCGTACCTGACCAACTTCTAAATAATTTACTATAAATTTCATATTGAGGATCATTGAAAAGTTTGAAAGCAGTAAACTTATCTATGTCTTGTGATACTTGGTTAACAGTACGTTCTAAACGATCACGAGATTCTGTCGTATAATTACGATTTTCATGTGTTAGTAATTCAAAATGATTGGTACATACTTTATTGTATCTCACATCGAAGGAACGAGGCGTGACTTCTACAATAGCGTGATTTAAAGATTTGTCCATTAAAATGTAACTAAATGAACTTCTATGAGGTAACTCTTTTAAAAACTGAATCGCTTCTTCAACATCTTTACAATGTTCTAAGACTAAGCGACCAATCATATAACAAACAAAACCATTAGCAGGTTTCTTACGATGCATAAAGTTATAGCCCATACAAAGACCAGCTTCATTCATTCCGTCCATACGACCTGTAACACGTGAAGTAGGACCAATTTGCGCTAATCCACCATCATTAGGTTGGAATAATAAATATCTGCCATCGTAGGTAGCAGGGTGGTAATCATAATTACGTACCATATAATCTGGTCCTTGGAAGACAGTACAACCACTTTCTTTTAAATCAGTAAAACGGTAATGAGCAAAGTTTAAAATCATCTGTTTCGTTGGCAAATTAAGTACTTCTTGCATTCCCATTAATTCTTCCCAAATTTGGGGCGCATACATTTGAAAAACTGAATAAGTTTCATTTACATCTATATCAAAACG
The DNA here is from genome assembly GCF_002902575.1 of Staphylococcus croceilyticus. Taxonomy (GTDB): domain Bacteria; phylum Bacillota; class Bacilli; order Staphylococcales; family Staphylococcaceae; genus Staphylococcus; species Staphylococcus croceilyticus. The sequence continues at coordinate 25,347 of NZ_PPRD01000006.1, forward strand.
TGGCATACGTTTTTTCCATTCGCGTTCACGATTTTCTAGTAAAGGCGTTTGTTTAAGCCATTGAGCTGTTTTAACGCCTAAATCAAAATGTGACCCTCGAAACGTCATGATATCTGATTTCACTTGTTGCATGAGAAGGCCTCCTGAAAATTAAAAATATTGTAAAATAACATTAATTGAAAATTAATATAATTATTACTATACTGAACATGATAGCAAGAAAAATTAAAAAAACAAGGAGGGATATTATGTTTGGGGATGCATATAGAAAAGTATATAATTCAGTAAAAGCTTGGTGGTTATCTTAGAGAAAATTAAAAGTTAAATATTATGAAGTTTTCAAATTTTTGAAATTCGTTTTTTAGTGATTATTATAAGACGAAAAAAGCTATCTATTTAACCATCACAGTAAGTGTGATAAAATATAATATTGTAAACGCACTTATTTTTATTTCAGAGGTGAAACTTAATGTGGGATTTAATTAAAGGTTTATTCAAATTCTTATTAAGCTTTGTAGTCATCACTACATTAGTAATTGGTGTAGGTGTAGCTGCATTTGCTTATATTTTCAAAAAAGACTTTGAAGATATCGAAAGAAAAACAAAAGAAATCGTTTCAGATATCGAAAGCAATAATGCTTAATTAATTTAACTAATCCAGTAATTTCTTATGAAGTTACTGGATTTTTATTTGAATTAAATAATTTTGTGAAAATTTAGCTATAAATAAAGACTCTGAGTAGGAATAATTGGCATGTATATCTTACTTTTAATAAAATGAAATTAATAAATGATTGGAGGGTTTTCTATGGCAACGAGAGGTTATATTGGATCTTATACTAAAAAAGAAGGTAAAGGTATTTACCGTTTCGAATTAAATGAAGATAATGGTCAAATTGATTCAGTAGAAACTGGATACGAAATTGAAGCGTCAACATATTTGGCACAAACTGAAGACTTCTTATATGCGATTACTAAAGAAGGGGAGCAATGCGGAGTAGCAGCATTCCAAAAAGATGAGGAAGGTAACTTAACATTAATTAACAAATGTTTAGAGTCAACTCAAGGAACAGGATGTTATATTTCTGTTGCATCTAATCGCAATTATTTATTTGAATCGGTTTACGGCGCTGGACTAGCACGTATCTATGAACTAAATAAAGAAACTGGCGAGGTAGTTAGATTGATTGAGGAATTAGCACATGACTATCCAACAGGTAGCCATGAACGTCAAGAACAGCCACACGTTCATTTTATAAACGAAACGCCTGACAATAAATTTGTAGTTGTAACAGATTTAGGTACAGATAGATTAGTCACTTATGAATTTGTTGATAATGGTTTTAAAGAGCATGCTGTTTCTCAATTTAAAGATCAAGATGGCCCTAGACATATCGCTTTTCATAAAAATGGAGAATACGCTTATGTCGTACATGAATTATCCAATTATGTAAGTGTTGTACGTTATAATGATGGGGAATTTGAAGAAATAGAACGTCACTTAACTATTCCTGAAGACTTTGAAGGAGATACTAAATTAGCAGCAGTCAGATTATCTCATGATCAACAAAGTTTATATGTAAGTAACCGAGGTCATGATAGTATTGCAGTATTTACTGTTACTGAAGAAGGCGCAGCACTTAATCCAGTAGAAATTGTAAAAACTGGAGGAGAATTCCCTAGAGATTTCAACATTACGGAGTCAGATGAATATCTTGTATGTGCGCATCAAGAAGGTAATTATGCAGTTACGGTATTTAGCCGTGATATAAATACTGGCAAGCTTACTCCTAAAGATAATCAACATACAGCGCCTGAAGGTGTATATGTAGGATTTATAGAATAATTAAAATAAAGCTACGACATTTAAATGATGTCGTAGCTTTTATATTGTTTAGGTTAATTTTTGAAAATAGCTTTAATATATTTAAATTTACCTTTGTATGGAGGATAAATAATACTAGAATCTAAGCGCGTAGATTTGAAGATATAAGATTTTTTATGACTAAATGTGTCGAATGAATATTTACCATGATATTGGCCGATACCTGAAGCGCCTACACCGCCAAATGGTAAGTTTGGATTTGCTAAATGCATAAGAGTGTCATTAATAGCACCGCCCCCGAATGATAACTCATTTAATACACGGTGAGTAGCATTCTCATCTTCACTAAATAAATATAAACTTAAAGGTTTGGATTTGCTTTGGATAATATCTAGCGCTTCATCAAAATCATCGTAAGTGATAATTGGTAAGAGTGGACCAAAAATCTCTTCTTGCATAATTTTGTGGCTTGGATTAATACCTTCTAGGATGGTCGGTTCAATATAACGTTCAGAAGCGTCCGTCTTACCACCAAATGATATCTCGTTTTGATGGACGGCTAATAGTTCGCTTAATCTATTAAAATGTTTTTCATTTACAATTCGTCCGAAGTCGGGACTTTTTTGAACATCTTTACCATAAAATTCACGTATACTTTGTTTTAAAGCTTCAATAAGTTCGTTTTTAACTTTTCGGTTAACAAGAATATAGTCAGGAGCGACGCAAGTTTGACCAGCATTCGTGAATTTACCAAAGCTAATACGATCACTTGCTACTTTTATATTCGCCGTTTCATCTACAATGACAGGGGATTTACCACCTAGTTCAAGAGTAACAGGCACTAGATTTTTGCTAGCTGCTTCATAGACAACTTGACCGACTTTTTCACTACCTGTAAAGAACATATAATCGAATGGTAAATTGATTAAAGTTTGTGTTTCTTCGATGCCGCCCTCGACAGTAGAAATATATTCAGGCGCAAACGTTGATTCAATTATTTTGCTAATCACATTAGCTACGTGAGGTGTTAATTCAGATGGTTTAACGATAGCAGTGTTTCCTGCAGCAATCGCACCAATTAATGGTTCAAAGACAAGTTGTACAGGATAATTAAATGGACCAATGATTAACACTGTGCCATAAGGTTCAGGCTTGATATAACTTTTAGAAGGGAACATGAATAAAGGTGTGTCCACCTGTTTTGTTTTAGACCAGTTTTTAAGTTCTTTACGCGCCATCTTAATACTTTTTAATAATATACCGATTTCTGTAGCGTATGCTTCAACAGGACTCTTACCTAAATCTTCTTTTAAAGCTTCAAGTAATTCTTTTTCATGATTTTTAATACTCTTACTTAATTGCTTTAATTGTTGTTTTCTAAATTTAATATCTTTCGTTTTATGTGTTTTAAAAAAGGTTTTACTATTTTCGAATTGTTGCGCTATTGATGACAACCACAAGACCTCCTTAAATTTTAAATATTTTTAATAAATTACCTTAATATAAATCGTGAATACAATTTATATTGTCTATACCCAATTATTAAATAATTTAAAAAAACTGAGCCACAAATTGTGACTCAGTTTAATCAAAAACGTTAAATTATTTAGTTAATACTTCAGTAATTTGTGGTACGACTTGTTTTTTACGTGATACAACACCAGATAGGAAGGCCATGCCATCATCTAACTGAACTTTGAAAGCTTCGCCAACTTTATCTTTTTCAGCACCAACAACTAAAATTTTAGAGTCACTATTAATAATATCAGTCACTACTAATACAAATAAATCATATTTTTCGTTAGTACTTGATTCTAACATTGCTTTTTCTAATTCATCTTTACGATCTAATACTTCATCAATATCAACTGTATTAACTTGAGCGATACGAGTTACGTAGTCACCCATGTTAAATGATTTAGCATCCATGTCTAATAATTCTTCTGCAGATTTATCAGTAGTAGATGCACCTGCTTTTAACATTTCTAAACCATATTCGTCTAAATCAACATTAGCGATATCTTTTAATTCTTTAGCAGCATTTACATCTTCTTCAGTGCATGTTGGAGATTTGAATAATAAGCTGTCAGAAATAATAGCTGAAATCATTAATCCTGCAATTTCAGGTTTGATTTCAAAATCACGTTCTTTATACATTTTATATAGAATAGTTGCAGTACAGCCAACTGGTTCAGCACGGTAGTATAGTGGACCTGCTGTTTCAAAGTTAGCGATTCTGTGATGGTCAACTACATTTAAAATTGTTGCATCAGCAATTGTTTCTGCACTTTGTTGGAATTCATTATGGTCAACTAGAATAACGTTTTGTCCTTCTAGATTATCACTTAATAATTCTGGGGCTTTGACTTCGAAATGATCAAGCGCATATTGAGTTTCAGCGTTGATATCACCTAAACGATAAGCAGTCGCTTCAGAATTACCAGTTAATTTTTCAAAATCAGCCATGATGATAGCTGATGAAATAGCATCAGTATCTGGATTTTGATGTCCAAAAATATAAGTTTTTGCCATAGTTTTAATTCACCCTTATCCTATAAATTTAATATCATTTTAGCATGTTTTAAGGTTATACTTCTACCTCGGCGCCTAATGAGTTTTGGAAATGGCCTAATGCCCACTCATGTCCTTGTGCATTAAAAGAGGCCACGCCGTCTTTAGGAATGACAATATGGTAACCAAGATTATATGCAGAAACGGCAGTGTGTAATACACAGATATCTGTACATACGCCTACAATTTCAACTTCAGTGATACCTCTCTCACGAAGTAAGCTATCTAAAGGCGTGCCATAAAATGAATCATAACGACGTTTATCTAAGTAATGAATGTTGTCGCTATCTTTATGTTTGTCATAAAAAGTTTTAACGTTTCCATATAAATCACGACCTGATGTACCAACAATATTGTGTGGAGGGAATAGTTTCGTTTCTGGATGATATTCGTCGTTCTCATAGTGCAAGTCCATCATAAAGAAAATATTATCATTTTGAGCTTGATAGTCTTCAAGACGTTGAATAATGAAGCTTTCAATATCTTGACCCGGTTTACCACAAGTTAAACGGCCATCATCAGCGATAAAATCATAAGAATAATCTACAACAATTAGAGCTTTTTTAGTCATATTCTACCTTCCTCTCAAATGCATGTTTGAGGTATTTGAAAATTGTATAATAATATAGATAAGACTGTTAGTTATACCTCAAGTATAGTTTAACTAATTTTATTAACTATAGTATAGCTTTACTCTAAATTTGATACAAATTTATACATAAATTTTAAAATTGTAATACATAGTGATAGATAGGAGACAATGAAAATGTTAATTAATGCTCAAGATTATGGGTTAAAAGGGAAGAATAAACGTAGAGATACTAAGGCAATTCAACGTGCATTAAATGCTGCAAAAGATGGCGAGCATACCGTTTACATTCCTAAAGGTATCTATCATATCGGTAAAGCTTTAGTGATATATGATTCAACAACATTACTTCTTGAAGATGACACAGTATTGTTACGTTGTAGTAAAGATGCATTGTTAAAAAACGGAAAACGATTTGGTTTTTATCATGGTTACAAAGGAAACAGTCACATTTATATTAAAGGCGGCGTATTTGATATGAATGGTGGAGATTATCCTTATAATAATACGGCTATGTCTATTGGGCATGCGGAAGATATTCAACTATTAGGCGTAACTGTTTTAAATGTAGTAGGTGGCCATGCCTTAGATGCTTGTGGTATTAACGGTTTATATATTAAAGACTGTGTGTTTAAAGGATTTTACGATATTAATGGGGACCGCTCATTTTCAGAAGCAATTCAATTAGATATCCAAGTGCCTGGCGCTTTTCCTAAATTTGGGACGACAGATGGCACAATTACTAAAAACGTGGTTATTGAAAACTGTTACTTTGGTGATTCAGAACATCCAAAAATGCAAGCATGGAATAGAGCTATAGGGTCTCATGCGAGTCGATATAACAAATTCTATGGTAATGTGCATATCCGAAATAACATATTTGATGGTTTAAATGAATATGCCTTAACACCTTTAAAAGCTAAAAATATGATTATTTCACGTAATGAATTTAAGAATTGTAATGGGGGTATTCGCTTTTTAGGTGTAAAAGATGGTAAGAACGCCGCGGATCCAGTTACAGGTCTTGTTCAAGCGTCTCAATCAGGAGAGAATTTCAGTGTGATTGGGAATATCTTTGAAGGCGAAATGAAGAGAGATGCGATTCACGTGAGAAGTTATAATAATGTGAGACATACGAATGTTTTTGTAGCAGGGAATACATTTAATCATGCATCGCAAAAAATACATTTAGAAGATATTTCTGATTTAACCTATAATCAAAGCGATGATGTACCAGTGAAAAAAATTAACGTTCAATAGTATATTATAAAAGCTTCGTCATGATAGATAATCAACTATTTAGGTAATCTATTAAGACGAAGCTTATGTTTTTAATGACGATTAAATGCGCCAATGACTTTTACTTTGAAATCTAACGTTTCTAAGATGGAGATCACTTTATTGAGTTCAGTACATAAACCAATATCAGCTTGCACGTAGAAGCGGTACATACCCAGTTTCGTTTTTAAAGGTCTCGATTCAATCCATGACAAGTTAATATTAAATAACGCAAAGGTATTTAAGATACTCGCTAATAAACCGGCTTTATCAAATTTCGGTGTAATGAGCAATATTGTATTTTTAGCTTTCATATTATAGCGGTCGTGATTTTTTACCACCAGGAAACGAGTCACATTGTGAGGATAATCTTGAATGTTACTATCGATAGGCGTGTAACCATATGCTTCACCGCTTCCAAGAGGCGCAATAGCACCTTCAGAATCTGAAATTTTATCTAAGCCTTGTATAGTACTATCTACATAATCATATGAAAATTGATGTCGATAAATATAAAGACTTGTTTGACTTATAGCCGGTGCAATAGAATACACTTTTATAATATCGTCAACGGTAGCCCCTTCTTTACCATATAAGGCAAAGTTAATAGCTAGGTGAATTTCACCATGAACATAAATTTCCTGTAGTGCTAGTGCGTCAGCAATAATGTTAATTGTTCCTTCGATAGAATTTTCAATAGGTACAATACCGATTGAGTTATCATTTCCATTAACTGCTTTTACTACTTCATATAAATTCGATTTCGGTGAATATGTAGCTTCCTCTTCAGAGATAAACGTTTTTGCAGCTAGGTAAGAGAACGTCCCTTTAGGACCTAAATAATATAGTTGCATCTTATAATGTCACCCCATGACTGTTGAACACTAGTGGAATGGACATTTCATCGCTTGTTTCTCTTTGTAATGGAAATTAGGGTCTTTCATTTCATTATGATAACCATGATGATAATTCGCTGTTAACGTTGGTGAAAGTGGAGGCGCTAACCAAGACCATTTACCAGTCACTTCACGCTGTGCTGCATGTTCTTTTTGTTCAAATAGTTCAAATTGCTTTGATGCAGTTAAATGATCAACGATAGATACACCTTGAGATTTAAATGAATGATAGACAGCATAATTTAACTCTACTAATGTTCGATCTTTATTAAATGATTTATTTTTAAGTGTATCAAATTCGAAAGCTTCTGCAACTTTTTCTAATAAATTGTAGCGATAGGGGTCTGTGAAATTACGTACGGCTATCTCTGTTACCATATACCAACCATTAAATGGCGCGGTAGGGTAAGTAATACCGCCAATTTTTAAATCCATATTAGATATGATAGGCACACCATACCACTTTAAATTTAAATCTTTTAATTTTGGAAAATGGTCATGTTCAATATCGACCTCTTTTACTAAAGATGGTGGTATGTTATACAATTTTACCGGTTCATTAGGCAATTGATAAATTAATGGCAAAACATCAAAATCTGTACCTTGTCCTTGCCATCCTAAATGTTGTGCCAGTTGTGTGATGTCACGTTCAGACGGGTCGCCTTTATCTTCATAGCCGGCATAACGTATAAGTTGATTGTTGTATATACGGGGTGCCTTTTCAGAAGAAAAAATAGTAATATAAGGCTTTATCTTACCGTCGTTCGTTGCTTCATCTAAATGTGTATTAATCGCTTCGATGAAATCTGCTTCAGTTGTCACATCTCGAGCGTCTTTCACATAAAGTGAATCCCAAAATAAGCGCCCGATACAGCGATTAGAGTTTCGCCACGCCATCTTTGCCCCGTAACTTAGCTCCTCATAGGTATGCGTATAGGTGCCAGTTTGAGCAATTTCTTCTTCGATTTCATTGATTCTTTTTTCTACTTTATTGGTTGGATATGCTAATTCGGAATACATGGTTTGTATAAATGACTTTGCTTCTTCAAATATCATATGAACACCTCAATAAGTATTATAATCTAGGCAACTAATGAACACATTCAAATATATTTTTTGTCACGAATTTGTCAGATAACTTTATTTTTATTTTTTAAAAAGGGTAAATGTTCAGAGAATACTCACAATTCACTAATTGTGATAAAATATACAAAAAGGATCGTTAGGAGAGATTAAGGTGTATCGTTACGAAGATAATAGTTTAATGCTACATAATGATTTATACCAAATTAATATGGCCGAAAGTTACTGGAATGATGGCATTCATGAACGTAACGCTGTATTTGATTTGTATTTTAGAAGTATGCCATTTGAAAGTGGTTACGCAGTATTTAATGGATTAAAACGAGTAATTCAATTTATTGAGAATTTCCACTTCAGTGATTCAGATATTGAATACTTACAATCTATTGGATATCAAAATGATTTCCTATCTTATTTAAAGAATCTTAAATTTACAGGTAATATTCGCGCTATGCAAGAAGGGGAATTATGCTTTGGGAATGAACCATTATTACGCGTAGAAGCGCCTCTTATTCAAGCACAACTGATAGAAACGGTATTATTAAATATTATTAATTTCCATATATTAATTGCTACAAAAGCGAGTCGTATTCGCCAAGTAGCGCCTAATGATACGTTGATGGAATTTGGTACAAGACGTGCACAAGAACTTGATGCAGCAGTTTGGGGCGCACGTGCCGCTTATATAGGCGGTTTCGATTCAACAAGTAATGTGCGTGCTGGTAAATTATTTGGTCTTCCAGTTTCTGGAACACATGCACATGCGTTAGTTCAAACATACGGTGATGAATACAAAGCATTTAACATTTATGCTGAACGTCACAAGAATTGTGTCTTTTTAGTAGATACGTTCCATACCTTGAAATCAGGTGTGCCAAACGCTATCAAAGTAGCCAAAGAATTAGGCGATAAAATTAATTTCGTGGGTATACGTTTAGATTCAGGCGATATTGCTTATTTATCAAAAGAAGCACGACGTATGTTAGATGATGCGGGCTTTACAAATGCGAAGATTATCGCTTCTAATGATTTAGATGAACAAACAATAATGAACTTGAAATCTCAAGGTGCTAAAGTGGATTCATGGGGTGTAGGTACGAAATTAATTACCGGTTATGATCAACCAGCGCTAGGTGCAGTCTACAAATTAGTAGCAATTGAAGATGAAAACGGAGAATATATTGATCGCATTAAACTATCTAACAATGCTGAAAAGGTTACAACACCTAGTAAGAAAAAAGTTTACAGAATTATTAACTCAAAAACTGGTAAAGCAGAAGGGGATTACATTACGTTAGAACATGAAAATCCTAATAATGAGAAACCATTAAAAATGTTCCATCCAGTTCATACGTATAAAATGAAACACATTAAACATTTCGAAGCCATTGACTTACATCACTCTATTTTTGAAAATGGTCAACTCGTTTATGACTTGCCAAGTGAAAAAGAAGCGCAAGATTATTTAAAACATGCACTTTCTAAATTATGGGATGAAAATAAACGTTACTTAAACCCACAAGAGTATCCAGTCGATTTAAGTACAGCATGTTGGGATAATAAACATAAACGCATTTTTGAAGTCGCAGAGCGTGTGAAAGAAATGGAGGAAGACAATGACTAAATTACAAGATATCGTAGTGAAAGAAATGAAAGTGAAAAAACAGATTGATAGTGAAAAAGAAGTGCATGAAATCATTCATTTTATTAAAGAATATGTTCAATCTCATGCTTTTATAAAATCACTTGTATTAGGCATTTCTGGTGGTCAAGATTCTACATTAACAGGTAAACTTGCTCAACTTGCAGTAGAAGAATTACGTAAAGAAGGACGAGAATGTCAATTTATCGCTGTAAAATTACCATATGGCGTACAAAAAGATGCGGATGAAGTAGAAGATGCGCTTAAATTTATTCAACCAGATGAAACGATTACAGTTAATATTAAGCCTGCGGTAGATCAAAGTGTTCAATCACTGAAAGAAGCGGGAATTGAACTAACAGACTTCCAACGTGGTAATGAAAAAGCGCGTGAACGTATGAAAGTACAATTTTCAATAGCTTCTAACCGTAGCGGTATTGTCATTGGTACAGATCACTCGGCTGAGAATATCACTGGTTTCTATACTAAATATGGCGATGGCGCTGCTGATATTGCACCTATTTTCGGATTAAATAAGCGACAAGGTAGACAATTATTACAATATTTAAATGCGCCTAAACATTTATATGAAAAAGTACCAACAGCGGATTTAGAAGATGATAAACCACAATTGCCTGACGAAGAAGCACTTGGTGTTACTTATGATCAAATTGATGATTATTTAGAGGGAAAAGAAGTACCAAGTGAGGCACGCGAAACAATTGAAAAACATTATGTTCGCAATGCGCATAAACGTGAGTTGGCTTATACCCGTTACACTTGGCCTAAAAACTAAATTCAGACTCTAAATATAAACACTTTCACTATATATCACCTTATGGGTAACTCACTGATTTATGAGTAGTATACTCCTTTTGTTACCCATTTCGTTTCGTTGATTGACAAGGATTTTCTTGCAGTTTTTATTCTGTAAATTACATGTTTAATCACTATTCTATAAAGATTTTTTAGTGACAAATTAAATATTCACTGATAAAATAATTTCGATTTCAGTTATACAAGGAAGAAATGGGGATTAACATGTCAGTGATCACATCAAATCCATGGTCAATGGTTATAGCGATATTCATCATTAATGTGTTTTACGTAACATTTTTAACAATGCGTACAATCTTAACATTAAAAGGGTATCGTTATATAGCAGCAGCAGTGAGTTTCCTTGAAGTATTAATTTATGTGGTTGGTCTTGGACTAGTAATGTCTAGTCTTGATCAAATTCAGAATATCTTTGCATATGCCTTTGGTTTCTCAATAGGTATCATGGTAGGTATGAAGATTGAAGAGAAACTTGCCTTAGGATATACGGTCGTCAACGTTACTTCAGCAGAATACGAATTAGATTTGCCTAACGAATTAAGAAATTTAGGTTATGGTGTTACGCACTATGAAGCGCATGGTAGAGATGGTAGCCGAATGGTTATGCAAATTTTAACGCCACGTCGTTATGAACGTAAATTAATGGAAACAGTTCGTAATTTAGATGAAAAAGCATTCATCATTGCTTATGAACCAAGAGCTATTCATGGTGGATTCTGGACGAAAGGCGTACGTACACGTAAAGTTAAAGCATACGAAGTAGAAGAAATAGAAAGCGTTGTGGAACACAGTGAAGTTCAGAGTAAATGAGAACGAAACGATTGCTGATTGTTTAGCGCGTATGCGTGAAGAAGGTTATATGCCAGTCCGTCGTATTGAAAAACCAGTTTATACTGAAGATAAAAATGGTAATGTAGAAGTTTTACGTCAAGATATCCAATTTGTTGGTAAGAAAATTGAAGATGAATAATTGAATAGGAAGATTTAAATGAGAAATCTAAGTGCAATTTCTAAATATCGATGGCACTTAGATTTCTTTTTTTATTATGGACATTGGTGTCTATTTTCCAAATAATCTATTATACTTAATCTATAGAAAAAAGGTTTACACTTTTTAAATAAAATCTGTTAAACTAAAAATAAGTACTTAAACACGAACTATTAACGTGTTTTTATAATTAATGTACAGTTTTTGTGATGAATCTAATACATAGAATAGGAGTTTAAAAATGATTGAACGTTATTCAAGAGAAGAAATGGCTAGTATTTGGACAGACCAAAATAGATATGAAGCGTGGTTAGAGGTTGAAATTTTAGCATGTGAAGCATGGAGTGAATTAGGCCACATCCCAAAAGAAGATGTTAAAAAAATTAGAGAAAACGCTAAAGTCGATGTTAAACGTGCGAAAGAAATCGAAGAGCAAACACGTCACGATGTGGTAGCCTTCACTCGACAAGTATCTGAAACATTAGGCGAAGAACGTAAATGGGTTCATTATGGATTAACTTCAACTGATGTCGTTGATACAGCTTTAAGTTATGTGATTAAACAAGCCAATGAAATTTTAGAAAAAGATATTGAACGTTTTATCGACGTATTAGAACAAAAAGCTAAAAAATATAAAACTACTTTAATGATGGGACGTACACATGGGGTGCACGCTGAACCTACGACATTCGGTGTGAAAATGGCATTATGGTATGCAGAAATGAAACGTAATTTAAAACGTTTTAAAGAAGTACGTAAAGAAATTGAAGTAGGTAAAATGAGTGGTGCAGTTGGAACGTTTGCCAATATCCCACCTGAAATTGAAAGTTATGTATGTAAACATTTAGGAATTGACACTGCACCTGTTTCAACTCAAACGTTACAACGTGATCGTCATGCTTACTATATTGCAACATTAGCATTAGTTGCTACTTCTCTAGAAAAATTTGCGGTAGAAATCCGTAATTTACAAAAAACTGAAACACGTGAAGTAGAAGAAGCATTTGCTAAAGGACAAAAAGGTTCATCAGCAATGCCTCACAAACGTAATCCAATTGGTTCAGAAAATATCACAGGTATTTCACGAGTGATTCGTGGTTATATTACAACAGCATATGAAAACGTGCCTTTATGGCATGAACGTGATATTTCACATTCATCTGCAGAACGTATTATGTTACCTGATGTAACCATTGCATTAGATTACGCTTTAAACCGTTTTACAAACATCGTTGATCGCTTAACAGTATTTGAAGATAATATGAGAAATAACATTGATAAAACATTTGGTTTAATCTTCTCACAAAGAGTATTATTAGCTTTAATTAACAAAGGTATGGTTCGTGAAGAAGCATATGATAAAGTTCAACCTAAAGCGATGGAATCTTGGGAAACTAAAACACCTTTCCGTGAATTAATTGAACAAGATAGTTCAATCACTGAGGTGCTTTCTAAAGAAGAATTAGATGAATGCTTCAATCCTGAACATCATTTAAATCAAGTTGATACGATTTTCAAACGTGCTGGATTAGAATAAACCTATACTCTTTTTCAATAAAATGACTACACTTTAATTATTTAATGCGTTAAAATAAATTTATATTGAAATTGGAATATAGGGGTTGTTTGAGATGCAAATCGAGAAACTACGCGGACAAGCATTAGATGAATTATTTGATGCGATATTAACACTAGAAAATAGAGAAGAATGTTATGAGTTCTTCGATGATTTATGCACAGTAAACGAAATCCAATCATTATCTCAAAGACTTCAAGTCGCTAAAATGATTAAACAAGGTTTTACTTATGCCATAATTGAAAAAGAGTCTGGCGCTTCAACAGCTACTATTTCTAGAGTGAAACGTTCATTACAATGGGGTAATGATGCATATACAATGATTTTAGATCGTTTAAATATTGAAACAAAAGAATAAACAGTATATATAACAGGCTGAGACGCAAAGTCTCAGCCTTAATTAATGTCTTCTTGTTCAATAATTTAAATTTTATTTTTCCTATAAAAAGCCGAGGAATCTATTTAGAACTCATAGATTAAAAATGCTATAATTTAGTGTATGTTAAAAAAAGGAGTTATGGATATATGTATGACATTAAAGAGTGGCAACATGTGTTTAAACTGGATCCCGCAAAGGATATTAGTGACAAGGATTTAGAAGCATTATGTATGTCTGAAACTGATGCAATAATGATTGGTGGTACAGATGATATCACTGAGGATAATGTCATTCATTTAATGAGTAGAGTGAGACGATATCCATTACCATTAGTGCTTGAAATTTCAAATTTAGAAAGTATCATGCCCGGTTTTGATTTTTACTTTGTACCAACCGTGTTGAACAGTAATGATACTAAGTACCATAATGGTATTTTACATAAAGCGTTAAAAGAATATGGTCATATGATTAATTTCGAGGAAGTCATATTTGAAGGTTATTTAGTGCTTAATGCAGAAAGCAAAGTTGCACAAGTGACACAGGCAGAGACAGAGTTAACTACAGAGGATATTGAAGCATATGCACAAATGGTTAATGATATGTACAAATTACCAGTTATGTATATTGAATATAGTGGTACATATGGAGATGTTGAACAAGTGAAAGCAGCGTCTCAAATGCTATCAACAACTCAGTTATTTTATGGTGGCGGAATTAGTTCATTAGAAGAAGCCAAGGAAATGAAAGATATTGCTGATACTATTGTAGTAGGTAATATTGTTTATTCGGATATTAAAAAAGCATTAAAAACTGTAAAAATAAAAAAGGAGTCTAATAAATGAATTCATTAGTAGCAAATATGAATAAAGAGCAAAGTGAAGCTGTAAGAACGACTGAAGGACCATTGCTTATTATGGCCGGCGCTGGTTCTGGTAAAACAAGAGTGTTAACGCATCGAATCGCTTATTTATTAGATGAAAAAGATGTTTCTCCTTACAACATATTAGCAATCACTTTTACAAATAAAGCAGCAAAAGAAATGAAAGAGCGTGTGGAACATTTAGTAGGGGAAGAGGCACAAGTGATATGGATGTCTACTTTCCACTCAATGTGCGTGAAGATATTAAGACGTGATGCTGACCGCATCGGTATAGAACGTAACTTCACAATTATTGATCCTACCGATCAAAAATCAGTCATCAAAGATGTACTGAAAAATGAAAATATTGATAGCAAGCGTTTTGAACCTCGAATGTTTATCGGTGCAATTAGTAATTTAAAAAATGAGTTAAAGACACCGGAAGATGCGATGAATGAAGCAAATGATTTCCATTCACAAATGGTAGCGACAGTTTATAGTGGCTATCAACGTCAACTATCACGAAATGAAGCATTAGATTTTGATGATTTAATTATGAAGACCATTCGTTTGTTTGAACGTGTTCCAGATGCATTAGAATATTATCAAAATAAATTCCAATATATTCATGTCGACGAATATCAAGATACTAACAAAGCACAATATACACTTGTTAAATTATTGGCTAGTAAATTTAAAAATTTATGTGTAGTAGGTGACTCAGATCAATCTATTTATGGTTGGCGTGGTGCCGATATACAAAATATTCTATCTTTCGAAGAGGACTATCCTGAAGCTAAGACCATTTTCCTAGAACAAAACTACCGATCAACTAAGACGATATTAACAGCAGCCAATGAAGTGATAAAAAATAACACAGAACGTAAACCTAAAGGATTATGGACAGCTAATACTGGTGGCGAAAAAATTAAATATTATGAAGCGATGACAGAACGTGATGAAGCGGAATATGTTGTGCGTGAAATCATTAAGCATCGTAAGTTAGGCAAAGATTATAGCGATATGGCTATTCTGTATAGAACAAATGCCCAATCTCGTGTACTAGAGGAAACATTTATGAAATCTAATATTCCTTACACAATGGTAGGGGGCCAAAAGTTCTATGACCGCAAAGAGATTAAAGACTTATTAAGCTATCTACGAATTGTAGCTAACAGCAATGATGACATCAGTTTACAGCGTATTATCAATGTCCCTAAACGGGGTATTGGTCCATCTTCAGTTGAAAAAATTCAACGCTACGCAATGGATAATAATATCAGTATGTTTGATGCATTAGGTGAAGTTGATTTTATAGGCCTCTCTAAAAAGGTTACACAAGAATGTATTCAATTCTATGAACTTATTCAAAACTTAATCAAAGAACAAGAGTTCCTTGAAATTAGTGAAATTGTAGATGAAATCCTTGATAAATCAGGCTATCGTCAAATGTTAGAACGTGAGCAATCAATTGAATCACGTTCACGCTTAGAAAATATCGATGAGTTCATGTCAGTACCTAAAGACTATGAAGAAAATACACCACTTGAAGAACAATCATTGATTAACTTTTTAACTGATTTATCATTAGTGGCAGATATTGATGAAGCGCAAATTGAAAATGGTGTAACACTAATGACAATGCATTCTGCGAAAGGTCTAGAGTTCCCAATCGTCTTCCTAATGGGTATGGAGGAATCATTATTCCCACATATTCGTGCAATTAAAAGCGATGATGAACATGAAATGGAAGAAGAACGCCGTATTTGTTACGTAGCAATTACGCGTGCGGAAGAAGTATTATACATCACGCACGCAACATCACGTATGTTATTCGGACGTTCTCAATCAAATATGCCATCACGTTTCTTACGTGAAATACCTGAAGATTTATTAGAAAAGCCTGCGAAACAACAGCGACAAGTTATTACTCCTAAATCTAAGACACCAGCTAAACGTGGATTTAGTAAACGTACGACGTCATCTAAAAAACAAGTATCCGCTTCAGATTGGAACGTTGGTGATAAAGTGACACATAAATCTTGGGGAGAGGGTATGGTAAGTAATGTAAGTGAGAAAAATGGCTCAGTCGAATTAGATATTATCTTCAAATCTGAAGGTCCTAAACGACTCTTAGCCCAATTTGCCCCAATCACTAAAAAGGAGGATTAATGAATGGAAAACATCCAACAACGTGTTAATGAACTACATGATTTATTAAATCAATATAGTTATGAATATTACGTGCAAGATAATCCTTCAGTTCCTGATAGCGAATATGATAAATTATTGCGCGAATTAATAGATATCGAAGAAGCACATCCTGAATATAAAACTGCTGATTCCCCAACTGTACGGGTAGGAGGAGAAGCTCAATCTTCTTTTGAAAAGGTTGATCATGATACCCCAATGCTTAGTTTAGGGAACGCCTTCAATGAGGATGAATTACGACGTTTCGATGCACGTATCCGTGAACAAATCGGCCAAGTCGAATATATGTGTGAATTAAAAATTGATGGTTTAGCTGTTTCATTGAAATACGTAGACGGACGCTTTGTGCAAGGATTAACACGTGGTAATGGAACAACAGGTGAAGATATTACAGAAAACCTACGTACCATTCATGCGATACCTCTAAAAATTAAAGAACCTTTAAATTTCGAAGTACGTGGTGAAGCTTATATGCCACGAAGTTCTTTTATGGCTTTGAACGAAGAAAAAGAGAAGAATGAAGAACAACCATTTGCCAACCCTCGAAATGCAGCTGCAGGTTCATTAAGACAATTAGATCCTAAGTTAGCAGCAAAACGTAAATTAAGCGTATTCTTATATAGCGTCAATGACTTTACTGATTTTAAAGCTACAACACAAAGTGGTGCGCTAGATGAATTAGATCGCTTAGGATTTAAAACTAATCATGAACGTGAACGCGTTGCTGATATAGAAGGCGTATTAGAATATATTAAAAAATGGACAGAACAACGTGAGAATTTACCTTATGACATTGATGGTATTGTAATTAAAGTTAATGACTTAGAACAACAAGACGAAATGGGTTATACACAGAAATCACCTAGATGGGCGATAGCTTATAAGTTCCCAGCAGAAGAAGTGATTACTAAATTGCAAGACATCGAATTAAGTATTGGACGTACCGGGGTAGTGACACCTACAGCTATTTTAGACCCAGTTCGAGTGGCAGGAACTACTGTTTCAAGAGCATCACTTCATAATGAAGATTTAATTAAAGAACGTGATATTCGTATTGGAGATAGTGTAGTTGTGAAAAAAGCTGGCGACATCATTCCAGAAGTCGTGCGTAGTGTTATCGACCGTCGACCTGAAGATGCCGTGCCATATCATATGCCGACGCATTGCCCAAGTTGTGGACACGAGCTTGTACGTATTGAAGGAGAAGTTGCACTACGTTGTATTAATCCTCAATGCCAAGCACAATTAGTTGAAGGGCTTATTCACTTCGTTTCACGCCAAGCGATGAATATTGATGGCTTAGGTACAAAGATTATCCAACAACTTTATCACAATCATCTAATTAAAGATGTTGCTGATATCTTCTATCTTACTAAAGATGATTTATTACCTTTAGAACGCATGGGTGCCAAGAAAGTAGATAATCTGTTAAAGGCAATTGAAATGTCTAAATCGAATTCATTGGAACACTTATTATTTGGCTTAGGTATTCGTCATTTAGGCGCTAAAGCAAGCCAAGTCCTTGCCGAGAAATATGAAACGATGGACCGTTTGCTTGAAGTTACAGAAGAAGAATTGGTAAGTATCCATGACATTGGTGATAAATTAGCGCAATCTGTTGTTACTTATCTTGAAAATGAAGATATTAAAGAACTAATTGAAAAACTTAAGCATAAGAATGTTAATATGAAGTATAAAGGTGTCAAATCTAGTGAAATAGAAGGGCATCCAGATTTTAAAGATAAAACAATAGTATTAACAGGAAAATTACAACAAATGACACGTAAAGAAGCGACGGCTTGGTTGGAAATGCAAGGGGCAAAAGTGACAAGTAGTGTGACTAAAAGCACTGACATAGTCATTGCTGGCGAGGATGCAGGTTCAAAATTAGCCAAAGCAGAAAAATTTGGCACAACAGTTTGGACAGAAGACCAATTTGTAGCGAAACAAAATGAAATATCAGATTAGAGGAGTACGGCAATGAAGCGGACACTACTATTAGTTATAATGTCGCTCGTGCTATTAGCGGCATGTGGCAACGGTAATAGCAATAAAAATGATCAATCAGTTAATAAGCAACAAGATACACAATCAAATTCAAATAATGTTAAAACAATCGCTACCGATAAAAGTGTACAAGGCGATAATTACAGAACAATCCTACCATTTAAAGAAAGTCAAGCACGTGGTGTCTTACAAGATAATATGGCAAACAGCTATAATGGGGGAGACTTTGAACGTGGCTTACTCAATTTAAGTAAGGAAGCTTTTCCAACAGATAAGTACTTATATCAAGATGGTCAGTATTTAAATAAAGATACGATTAATGCTTATTTAAGTCCTAAATATTCTAAAAAAGAAATCGATAAAATGAGTGAAAGTGAGAAAAAATCTAAAAAAGCAAATCAGAATTTAGGTTTAAATCCTTCTCATGATGGAGAAACGAAACCAGAAAAAATTGCTGACAATTCTCCTGCCTATTTATCAAATATCTTAGAACAAGATTTCTACGATAGTAATGATACTAAAGGTTCTAATATTAAAGGTATGACAATTGGATTAGCCATGAATAGTGTGTATTATTATCAAAAAGAAAAAGATGGCCCAACGTATAGTAAAAACCTTGATGACAAAGAAATTGAAAAACAAGGTAAAGCCATGGCATCTGAAATGTTAACGCGATTACGCGCTAATGATGATTTAAAAAATATTCCAATTCAATTTGCTATTTATAAACAATCAGGTCAAGATTCAATTACACCTGGAGAATTTATCGCAAATACAGTAGTAGATGATGATCAAACTAAAATCAGTAAGTGGAATAAAATCAATGAAGTATCAACATTATTACCTTCTGCTACTGCTGAAAAATATGATGAAAACTTAAATAATAACTTCAAACAATTTAATAATAATTTGCAATCATATTTCACTAACTTTACTCAAGCAGTAGGGAAAATCAAATTCGTTGATAAAAAGCCTCAACAATTAACGATTGATTTGCCAATTGATTATTATGGTCAAGCTGAAACAATTGGTATTACACAATATGTGACAACACAAGCTGAAAAATATTTCGACAATATTGATAGCTATGAAATTCGTATTAAAGACGGTAATAATGCGCGCGCTTTAATTACAAAAACTAAAGATGATAAAGAACCACAAGTTCATATTTATGATAATTAATAGAAATGAAGCTGGGACAAAAATAAAATGTCTCAGCTTCATTTTACATATAGGCAGTAGCTGACTGGTTTTTAAAAACGGATTTAAAATCCAAGAGACCGCACAGTCTACTTCTCTCTACAACTATAAAAAATAGCTGTGAAGAAATCTATCGTCATAGATCTCTTCATAGCTAATCTTAGTATGCTTCTATATACAAATATTTACTTTTCTCGTACGATAGATTTAACTTTATCTAAGTCTTGTTTTACAAATTCACCAGGTGATTGTGTTAATAAGCTAACGACATAAGTTACTATGACACTAGCTAAGAAACCAGGAATGATTTCATACATACCGAATAACTCATTGATATTAGATAAAGGCTTAATCCATACAATCCAAACAATAACGACGAGTGCTCCAGCGACCATACCACTCACTGCGCCGGCACGTGTTAACTTCTTCCAGTATAAAGAGAAAAGAACAAGTGGACTGAATGAAGCACCGAATCCTGCCCAAGCATTACCAACTAAGTTCAATATCGTATCATTCGGAGACCAAGCAATTGCAATTGCTACAATCGCTACTGCTAATACAGATAAACGACCAACCAACACGAATTCTTTCTGATGCGTTTTGGCACGTTCTTCACCACGAAATAGTTTATAAAAGTCTTCAGTTAATGAGCTTGAAGTAACTAATAGTTGAGATGAAATTGTGCTCATGATTGCAGCAAGGATAGCTGCTAATAAGAAACCACCAACTAATGGATGGAATAGAATTTGACTCATAACGATAAATAATGTTTCTGGATCTTCCATTTTAATATGGTTATCAGAAATGAAAGCAATACCTGTTAAACCAACACCTACTGCACCTAAAAGGCCTACAGCCATCCAACTAATACCTAGACGACGTGCTTTTGGTAATAATTTATGTGATTTGATAGACATAAATCGAACGATAATATGAGGTTGTCCAAAATAACCAAGTCCCCATGCAAAAAGAGAAATAATGCCTAGGAATGTAGTCCCTCTAAATAAGTCCATATTTGTTGGTTTCATTTCAGCAACACGATGAAACGTATCCCAACCATTTAGTTGCATCATAGCTACTATAGGCACCATCACCATTGCTATTAACATGATTACCCCTTGGAAGAAGTCAGTGATAGATACAGCTAAATATCCTCCAAAGAAAGTATAAAGTATGACGATTACTGCCACTAAGATTAAACCAAAATGATAATTTAATCCAAATGCACTTTCGAACAATTTACCCCCAGAAACAAAACCGGAATGCGTATATAAAGTAAAGAATACGACAATGATGAGACCAGAAATAATTTTAATGATGTTTTGTTTATCATTTAAACGATTTTTAAAAAAGTCTGGAAGCGTAATAGCATCTCCAGCGATTTCTGTATACACTCTTAAACGTGGTGCGACTACTAAATAGTTAATATACGCACCAAGTGTGAGACCAATAGTAATCCATATAGCTGATAGGCCAGTGCTGTATACAGAGCCAGGTAGTCCCATAATCATCCAACCACTCATATCAGAAGCACCTGCAGATAATGCAGTAATATAGGGGCCTATGTTTCTTCCACCTAACATATACTCACTTAAATTACCTGTAGCTTGTTTGTAGCCATAATAGCCAATCACTAATAAAATAATAAAATAAATCGCAATCATAATATAAGTTTGCCAATCCGTGTTAACATGACTGCTTAAACTTGCTCCCAAAGTAAACATCTTTATACCCCCTCTTTTTCTTTTTAGGTGAATACTTCTAAAATAATTTGTTTTAACAGATTGTAAATAACTGCACCTTTAAATTAAATTAGTTACATGTAATATTATACATTATAGTGAATAGATTCGAGAAGTATTATTTCAATAAATAGATGATAATTAACTTTTATTAATAGTTAGTAAGCGTTTTCTTAAAATAATACAAATATCTGAATTTTTATACTTAATTTGCATACTTTATGTAGTTTGTTCTTTAGGAAAGTATTTGTATTTTAATTAAATTTAAATAAGTTACATAAAGAATCGATGATACACCTTAACTAATGTTTAAAAAAGCGATATTAAGCACTATACCAATAAGAATTATGAGAAATATTTAGATTTTTCATTGGAAATTTGATACAATTTTATGATGAATGAGTAATAAGGAGGCTTTTTAATTAATGACTAAAGTTACACGCGAAGAAGTTGAACATATAGCACATTTAGCAAGACTTCAAATTTCTGAAGAAGAAACAGAAGTTATGGCTAATACACTTGAAAGCATCTTAGATTTTGCGAAACAAAATGATACAGCTGATACAGAAGGCGTTGAGCCAACTTACCATGTATTAGACTTACAAAATGTGTTACGTGATGACAAAGCAATCGAGGGCATTCCTCAAGAACTTGCATTAAAGAATGCTAAAGAAACAGAAGATGGTCAATTTAAAGTACCAGCTATCATGAATGAGGAGGACGCTTAAGATGAGTATTCGCTATGAATCAGTTGAAAAATTATCAGAAATGATTAAAAACAACGAGATTAAACCTTCTGAAATTGTTAAAGATATTTATGATGCAATTGAAGAAACTGATCCAACTGTTAAATCATTTTTAGCTTTAGATAAAGAAAATGCAATTAAAAAAGCTGAAGAGCTAGATGAGTTGCAAGCTAAAGGCCAAATCGAAGGTAAATTATTTGGTATTCCAATGGGTATCAAAGATAACATTATTACTAAAGATGTTGAAACAACATGTGCTAGTAAAATGTTAGAAGGTTTCGTGCCTATCTATGAATCTACTGTAATGAATAAATTAAACAATGAAAATGCTGTGTTAATTGGTAAATTAAACATGGATGAATTCGCAATGGGTGGTTCAACAGAAACATCTTACTTCAAAAAAACAGTAAACCCATTTGATCATTTAGCAGTACCAGGTGGTTCATCAGGTGGTTCTGCAGCAGCAGTTGCAGCTGGTTTAGTACCATTTAGTTTAGGTTCAGATACAGGTGGTTCAATTAGACAACCTGCAGCTTACTGTGGTGTAGTAGGGATGAAACCAACATATGGTCGTGTTTCACGTTTCGGTCTTGTAGCATTCGCTTCATCATTAGACCAAATTGGCCCAATCACACGTAATGTTAAAGATAATGCTTTAGTATTAGAAGCCATTGCAGGTGTTGATGAACACGATTCAACAAGTGCACCAGTAGAAGATGTAGATTTCACATCGGAAATTGGTCAAGACATTAAAGGTCTAAAAATTGCATTACCTAAAGAATATTTAGGCGAAGGTGTAAGTGAAGAAGTTAAAGAAGCTGTTAAAAATGCTGTAGAAACTTTAAAATCTTTAGGCGCTGAAGTAGATGAAGTATCATTACCAAACACTAAATATGGTATTCCATCATATTATGTTATTGCGTCATCTGAAGCATCAGCTAACTTAGCTCGTTTTGACGGTATTAGATATGGTTACCACTCTAAAGAGGCTCAAACATTAGAAGAACTATACAAAATGTCTAGATCAGAAGGATTTGGCGACGAAGTAAAACGTCGTATCTTCTTAGGTACATTTGCATTAAGCTCTGGTTATTATGATGCGTACTACAAAAAATCTCAAAAAGTAAGAACATTAATTAAAAATGACTTTGATAAAGTATTTGAAGATTATGATGTTGTAGTAGGTCCTACTGCACCAACAACTGCGTTCAACTTAGGCGATGAAATTGATGATCCTTTAACTATGTACGCTAATGACTTATTAACTACACCTGTTAACTTAGCTGGTTTACCAGGTATTTCTGTTCCTTGTGGACAATCAAACGGACGCCCAATTGGCTTACAATTCATCGGTAAACCATTTGATGAAAAGACGTTATATCGTGTGGCATACCAATATGAAACACAATTCAACTTACATGACGCATACGAAAAATTATAAGGAGTGGAAATAATGCATTTTGAAACAGTTATCGGACTTGAAGTTCACGTAGAGTTAAAAACAGACTCAAAAATGTTCTCTCCATCACCAGCACACTTTGGAGCTGAACCTAACTCAAACACTAACGTTATTGATTTAGCATATCCAGGTGTTTTACCAGTTGTTAATAGAAGAGCTGTAGACTGGGCTATGCGCGCATCAATGGCACTTAACATGGATATTGCTACACATTCTAAATTTGACCGTAAAAACTATTTCTATCCAGATAATCCAAAGGCTTATCAAATTTCTCAATTTGACCAACCAATTGGTGAAAATGGATATATTGATATTGAAGTAGATGGTGAAACTAAACGTATTGGTATTACTCGTCTTCATATGGAAGAAGATGCCGGTAAATCAACACATAAAGATGGTTACTCTTTAGTTGACTTAAACCGTCAAGGTACACCATTAATCGAAATCGTATCTGAACCAGATATTCGTTCACCTAAAGAAGCCTATGCTTACTTAGAAAAATTACGTTCAATCATTCAATACACTGGCGTTTCTGACTGTAAGATGGAAGAAGGTTCATTACGTTGTGATGCTAACATTTCATTACGTCCATATGGTCAGAAAGAATTCGGTACTAAAACTGAATTGAAAAACCTTAACTCATTTAACTATGTAAGAAAAGGTTTAGAATATGAAGAAAAACGCCAAGAAGAAGAATTATTAAATGGTGGAACAATCGGACAAGAAACACGTCGTTTCGATGAATCTACTGGTAAGACAATTCTTATGCGTGTTAAAGAAGGATCAGATGACTATCGTTACTTCCCAGAACCAGATATCGTACCTCTATACGTAGATGATGATTGGAAAGAACGTGTACGTCAAACTATTCCGGAATTACCAGACGAACGTAAAGCGAAGTATGTAAACGAATTAGGTTTACCTGAATACGATGCACACGTATTAACACTTACTAAAGAAATGTCAGACTTCTTTGAAGGTGCAATTGAGCACGGTGCTGACGTTAAATTAACTTCTAACTGGTTAATGGGTGGTGTGAATGAGTATCTTAATAAAAATCAAGTTGATTTAGAAGATACTAAATTAACACCTGAAAACTTAGCAGGAATGATTAAACTTATTGAAGATGGCACAATGAGTAGTAAAATTGCTAAGAAAGTCTTCCCAGAATTAGCTGAAAATGGTGGAGATGCTAAACAAATCATGGAAGATAAAGGTTTAGTACAAATTTCAGATGAAGCTACTTTAACTAAATTTGTAACAGAAGCGTTAGATAATAACCCACAATCTGTGGAAGATTATAAAAATGGTAAAGGCAAAGCAATGGGCTTCTTAGTCGGTCAAATCATGAAAGCGTCTAAAGGTCAAGCTAACCCTCAAAAAGTAAACCAAATTTTAAAACAAGAATTAGATAAACGATAAAATTAATTCTATAAATCCATCTCATGAGTAAAGAAGGACAATCTTTATGTTCTACTCTCGAAACATGAGATGGATTTTTTGTTTTTTATAAATTTTATAATTTTTAAATAATCTAAATTGAGATAATTGAATGAAATACTTTTATCTCTCTCCTAAATCATTTAATATAAGTGTATGTAAAAAAAGTTGAGGGATAATTTATGAGAAAACGTGCAAGAATCATCTATAATCCAACTTCTGGAAAGGAAATGTTTAAGCGAACTTTACCAGATGTATTAATAAAATTAGAACGTGCAGGCTATGAGACAAGTGCATACGCAACTGAAAGGGAAGGCGACGCTACGCTTGAAGCGGAACGTGCATTAAAACAAAATTATGATATTCTTATTGCTGCAGGTGGCGATGGTACTTTAAATGAAGTCGTAAATGGGATTGCAGAACAACCAAATCGTCCAAAACTTGGCATTATACCAATGGGTACAGTGAATGATTTTGGCCGTGCTTTACATCTGCCTAATGATATTATGGGAGCTGTCGATGTTATTATTGACAATCATACAACTAAAGTTGATATAGGTAAGATGAACAACCGCTATTTTATAAACTTGGCGGCTGGAGGACAACTAACGCAAGTCTCTTATGAAACACCTAGTCGCTTAAAATCAATTGTGGGACCATTTGCTTATTACATAAAAGGGTTCGAAATGCTACCACAAATGAAAGCGGTCGATTTAAGAATTGAATATGATGATAATGTTTTCCAAGGTGAAGCATTACTATTCTTATTGGGATTAACTAATTCTATGGCTGGCTTTGAAAAGTTAGTACCTGACGCTAAGCTAGACGATGGACATTTTACTTTAATTATTGTGGAAAAGGCTAATCTAGCAGAACTAGGACATATCATGACCTTAGCATCAAGAGGGGAACATACGAAGCATCCGAAAGTAATTTATGAAAAAGCGAAATCTATCAATATATCTTCATTTACAGAAATGCAATTAAATGTAGATGGAGAGTATGGTGGTAAATTACCAGCTAATTTCTTAAATTTAAAACGTCATATTGAAGTATGTACGCCTAAAGATATTCATAATGAAGAGTTAACTGAAGATCAACAAGATGACGTGCAACATTAAGTAAAATCAAAACTAAGAACGACATATAAGTGAAAATTAAATGATTTAATAATTAATAAGAAGAGGTTGAGTCATAGTTTGACAATACAGGGGAGAGATTTCCACCTACATTAAGCTACTCAAACCTCTTTTTCATGTGGGGTGAAAAAGAGTGGAAGCATTAAAGAAAAATGAAATAAAACAGGGACATGTGGTCGACTTAACTCATGAAGGTCACGGCGTAGTTAAATTTGACCGCTATCCTGTATTTATTCCAAATGCGCTAATTAATGAGGAAATAGAATTTAAAATTATTAAAGTAAAGAAGAATTTCGCTATTGGAAAATTATTAGAAGTTAAAAAAGCGAGCGAAGACCGAGTTGAACCTCCTTGTAAATATTATTGGAAGTGTGGAGGATGTCAATTACAACATATGACGTATGAAGCACAACTCGCGATGAAAAAAGAACAAGTCGTCAATCTTTTCCATAGAAAAGCGCAGTTTAATGAGACGAAAATCAATGACACGATAGGTATGGAAGACCCATGGCGTTATAGAAATAAATCACAATTACCTATAGGTAAAGATAAAGATAATCACACCATTATGGGATATTATCGTCAAAGAAGTCATGACATTATTGATATGGACAGTTGTTTGATTCAAGATCAGCAACATCAAGAGATTATGAATCATGTTAAACAGTGGCTTAATGAATTCAACATAAGCATATATAATGAGCGCACTAAGAAAGGTCTATTAAGACATTTAGTTATTCGTACTGGACATTATACAGATGAAATGATGGTTATTTTTGTAACTAATGGTTCTAAATTTAAACAGACAAAATTATTAGTTGAAAAGTTAACGCAAACATTTCCAAACATTACGAGTATTAAACAAAATATTAATGATAGCCATTCAAATGTGATTATGGGGCAACATTCTATTACGTTGTATGGCAAAGATAAAATTATTGATTCATTAAGCGATATCACTTTCAAAATTAGTGATCAATCTTTCTATCAAATTAACTCAAGTCAGACGGAAAAATTATATGGTAAAGCCATTGAGTATGCACAATTAAATGGTCAAGAAACAGTGCTTGATACATATTGTGGAATTGGGACGATAGGTTTATATATGGCGCCTGTAGCTAAACATGTATACGGAGTGGAAATTGTGCCATCTGCAATTAAAGATGCCAAGCAAAATGCGACTCTAAACGGATTTGATAATACGACTTTTGTCTGTGGTAAAGCAGAAGAAGTCATTATAGAATGGAAACAACAAGGAATTAAACCAGATGTAGTCATGGTCGATCCTCCTCGAAAAGGATGCGATGAAACCTTCTTACAAACACTTCTAGCGCTTAACCCGAAACGAATTGTTTATATTTCTTGTAATCCTTCTACGCAACAACGAGATGCACAAATTTTAGCCTCTAGTTATGACTTAAAAGAGATTACACCAGTGGACATGTTCCCTCAAACAACACACATTGAAACAGTTGCTTTGTTTGAAAGAAAAGAAAATAAATAAGCAATTTTTATCGTTTAAAAAGTGTTTAATTCTTCTGTCATATTCAATCTAGTTTGATTAATATTAAGAAATGATTACAGAGTGTTTAATTTACAAAAAAATACTTTTTTTCTTTTATTTGTCCATGTATACTATGAATGAATTAAGAGGGATAGGGGGTCATAATTGTGCATAAAATCGATTTGAATCATAACCGATTAAACTTATCGAAGTTTATTGCCATACAAATCGTCGTTATATTATTTGCAATTTTGCTGACATATAAATGGGCTTTCTCATTTACGAAAGTGATTGAACAATCATTTATAACTAATATAGTGTTCGGGATATTGGGTTTTGGCATCGTCCTAGCTATACATGAATTAATTCACCGTTTTTCTTTTTTTGTTTTCTCAAAAGGGGAGAAACCTCATTTTAAACATAAAAAAGGAATTTTATTAATTCATATTTCGAAAAAATACTTTAATAAATGGCAATTTTGTACAATTATGTTAGCTCCAGCAATTATGATTACCGCTGCATTAATGGTTTTATTTAGTTTTTATTCTTATTCATCGATTATCTTTGTTTTAAGTATACATATCGGTTATTGTTTACTTGATTTATATTTAGTAGGTATCGTGTTAATTAATAAATTTAAATATGTTCAAACCACTGATGAAGGGTTATTCATGTATCATTATCAACCATATCAAGCTCAGAATGATTACGAATAATATAAATGAAGTCTCAATACAAGCATACTATGCACATCTCATGAGTTTTACTCATAGACGCAGTATAATTGTATCGGGGCTTTTTTATTTTTTATTTTCAGGAAAAGGAGGGACTTAATGGCAGAAAGACGTATTGTGCATATCGATATGGATTGTTTCTACGCACAAGTAGAAATGAGAGATAATCCTAAACTACGTGGGAAACCTGTAATTGTAGGAGGAAAAGCAAGTAACCGTGGTGTAGTATCAACAGCATCTTATGAGGCTCGTAAATATGGCGTACATTCTGCCATGCCAATGTCTCAAGCGCATAAACTGTGCCCTAATGGTTATTATGTTAGAGCACGTTTTGATGCGTATCGTGAAGCTTCTGGTATTATTATGAATATTTTTAAAAGCTATACAGATATCGTTGAGCCCCTTGCCTTAGATGAAGCGTATTTAGATATTACTCATTTAGTAAGACCAGATATGCCGGCTTCTAAAATTGCTGCCTTTATTCGTCGAGACATTTTCGAAAAAACGGGGTTAACCTCTTCAGCGGGTGTCTCATATAACAAGTATTTGGCTAAACTGGCGAGTGGGATGAATAAGCCGAATGGCATGATGGTCATTGATTATAATAACGTGCATGATATTCTTATGAATTTGGATATTGGAGAATTTCCTGGTGTCGGAAAAGCGTCGAAGAAGATTATGCATGAACATGAAATTTATACCGGAAAAGATTTGTATGAGAAATCAGAATTTGAATTAATTCGCTGGTTTGGTAAAAAAGGAAGAGGGCTATACAACAAAGCGAGAGGCATCGATAACAGTGAAGTTAAAGCGACGCGTATTCGTAAATCTGTAGGTACAGAGCGCACATTCTCAACAGATGTGAATGATGATGATGAGATTCTACGGAAAGTGTGGGAGTTATCAAGTAAGACGGCTGAACGGTTAGCTAAGTTGCAAAAGTCTGGCAGTACAGTAACTGTAAAGATTAAGACCCATAAATATGAAACATTCTCCAAACAACGTAGTTTAAGGGAAATGGTAAGTAGTGAAACAGATATTTATAATGTGGCATATGATTTATATAATGAATTAAAAGATCCGGATGTACCTATTCGCTTAATAGGAGTAACAGTCGGAAACTTAGAACAAGCCACATATCAAAATATGACCATATATGATTTTATTTAGAAGATAAAGGTTTATCATTTTACAAGGCTAGTTTGACTCAAGTCTTTAATTTTAACCTTTATCTTTTAAATTTTTACCATAAATCTGTAACATACTATCTAGATTATCATAGTGCTTTAACAATCTAAACGTAATCATGGCGCATGCTTTCGCGTCATTCAGCGCATCATGATGTCCATGAAAGTCCAATTTATAATGGTTCATTAAATGTTTTAAGCCATAGCGATAAGCGCTAATTGTACGTTTAGCTAATTGATAAGAACAGAAATACATTAAAGAAGGCGTTTCGATTTTTAATTGCTTTAAACTTTGATGTAGTACATTCATATCAAATGCTGCATTATGAGCGACGACAGGAAGCTCGTCAATGAATTGCAACATATAAGGATAGACATAGGCAAAGCTAGGCGCATCTTTTACATCTTCAGGTTTTATACCATGGACGGCAATATTTGTTTTTGAAAAGTAATCAAATGGATTTACTAGCGTATAGAATGATTCTATGATTTCATTATCAACTACTTTCACCATACCCACTGAGCAAATACTTGTACGCTTACCATTAGCTGTTTCAAAATCAAGTGCTACAAATGAATTACTAGACATATACGTTTCCTTTCTTTAATTAAAGATGTTGTTAGTTTAGCTTAATATCATTAAAAATAACAGAAAATTGCACATAAAATAACCCGTATTACTCTGAACTGTGGGGGAGAATAATACGGGTTAAATTTATGCTTTAATAATTGATAGAAATTTAAACTTATTCTTCGTCGAATGAACGAGATGCAAGTTCTTTTTCATATAAATATAATGTGTTGCAATCGTCACCGATACGAGTTAAGTAATCGATATGAGTTTCAAAAGTAGATTCTTCTTCTACTTGTTCGTCTAAGAACCAATTTAAGAATGAAATTGTAGCATAGTCTTTATCTTTTTGAGCAATTTCAGATAAGTTGTAGAAACGACGTGTTACATCTTGTTCTTGAGCTAAACCATCTTTGAATGTTTCTAAGATAGAGTTGAACTCAGTTTTTGGTGCAGGAATTGCTCTAAATTCAGCACGTTCTCCACGATCATTGATATAATCATAAATTTTTTTACCGTGGAAGCGTTCTTCTTTAGCTTGTTGAATATAGAAGTTAGCAAAACCTTCGTATGATTTATCATCACAATAAGCCGCCATTGCCATATATGCATGTGCTGCGAAATACTCGTGGTTCATTTGGTCATTTAATGCTTCTAATAAGTCTTTACTTAACATAATTAAGTCACCTCAAATAAAAAATTTAGTCATCTCTATTTGTTCATTTTGAGTATAACAAATTTATTCTCATTAGTAAATAATAATAATTATAATCTAGCGTGTATAATATCATTCCTAATTGAGAATGTTTTTTGTTATACCCGTAACGTGTTATAATTATGCGAGGAATTAAACAAGGAGGAAACTCATGAGACAATGGACTGCAACCCACTTAGCTAAATTGGCCCGTAGAGCAAGTATCGCAGCTGGTAAAAAGGGTACTGACTTACCTGGTCAAATTGCACGTAAAGTGGATCAAAATATATTACGTAAATTAGCCGCGCAAGTAGATGATATCGTATTCGTAAGTGGTACGAATGGAAAGACTACCACTTCTAATTTGATTGGTCATACTTTAAAAGCGAATAATATCGATATTATTCATAATAATGAAGGCGCAAACATGGCGGCTGGTATTACGTCAGCATTTATTATGCAATCAACTAAGAATACAAAAGTAGCGGTAATTGAAATTGATGAAGGTTCTATTCCGCGTGTATTAAAAGAAGTAACACCAACGATGATGATTTTTACCAACTTTTTCCGAGATCAAATGGACCGTTTCGGTGAAATTGATATCATGGTTAATAATATTGCGAAATCAATCAGTAATAAAGGAATCAAGTTATTACTTAATGCAGATGATCCATTTGTGAGTCGTCTTAAAATCGCAAGTGATACGATTGTTTATTACGGTATGAAAGCACATGCCCATGAATTTGAACAAAGTACAATGAACGAAAGTAAGTACTGTCCAAATTGTGGCAGATTATTAGAATATGACTACATACATTATAATCAAATAGGTCATTATCATTGCACATGTGGTTTCAAACGCGAAACGCCTAAATATGAAGTGAACTCATTTGATGTATCACCATTCTTAAAATTAAATATTAACGATGCACACTTCGATATGAAGATTGCCGGAGATTTCAATGCTTTCAATGCTATCGCCGCTTATTCAGTATTAAGAGAGTTAGGACTTAATGATGAGTCCATTCGCAAAGGCTTTGAAACTTATACTTCTGATAACGGACGTATGCAGTACTTTAAACTAAATGAGAAAGAAGCAATGATTAACTTAGCTAAGAACCCTGCAGGTATGAATGCGAGTTTATCAGTAGGCGAGCAGCTTGAAGGCAAGAAAGTTTATGTTATCAGTTTAAACGATAATGCAGCAGATGGTCGTGATACATCTTGGATTTATGACGCTGATTTTGAAAAGTTAAGCGAACAAGATATTGAAGCGATTATTGTTACAGGCACACGTGCAGAAGAATTACAATTGCGTTTGAAATTAGCTGAAGTGACAGTGCCTATTGTGCTTGAAAAGGACATTTATAAAGCAACAGCATTAACAATGAATTATAGTGGTTTCACTGTAGCAATTCCAAACTATACATCATTATCACCAATGCTTGAGCAACTTAATCGTTCATTTGTAGGAGGGCAATAAATATGAATGAATTAACAGTCTATCACTTTATGTCAGATAAATTGAACTTATATAGTGACATCGGGAATATTATCGCCCTTAAGCAACGTGCTAAAAAACGTAATATTAAATTAAATGTTGTAGAAGTTAATGAAACAGAAGGTGTTACTCTGGATAATTGTGATATCTTCTTTATCGGTGGCGGAAGCGACAGAGAACAAAGTATCGCTACGAAAGAATTAAGTAAGATTAAAACAAAATTAAAAGAAGCCATTGAAGATGGTATGCCAGGACTTACGATTTGTGGCGGTTACCAATTCTTAGGCACAAAATATATCACTCCAGATGGCACTGAGTTAGAAGGTTTAGGTATTTTAGACTTTTATACGGAATCACGTACAGATCGTTTAACTGGTGATATTGTGATTGAAAGTGATACGTTTGGTACAATTGTCGGCTTTGAAAATCATGGTGGTCGTACACATCATAACTTTGGTACGTTAGGTCACGTAAAAGTGGGTTATGGCAATAATGATACGGATAAACGTGAAGGTATTCATTATAAAAATTTATTAGGTACTTATTTACATGGACCAATTCTACCTAAAAATCATGAGTTAACAGATTACTTGTTAGAAAAAGCATGTGAACGTAAAGGTATACCTTTTGAACCAAAAGAGCTAGATAACACTGAAGAAGAAGCCGCTAAACGCGTCATCATCGAACGTTCAGCGAAAAATTAAATATAAATAAAAAGGCTGAGACAAAATAAAATGTCTCAGCCTTCATTAGCATTGTGGCAGTAGCTGACTGATTTGGAAATGAGCTTAAATCAAGCTTTTTTCAAACCTAGTCATCCTTGCCGGGGAGCGGGGCCCCAGCACAAAGAATTTCATTAAGAAATTCTACAAACAAAGCAAGCTGGGGTTGGACGACGAAATTATTTTAATTTCTGTCCCCCCTCCCTTTCTTTATCTTCAAAGCGAGTATCAAGTATTTTATATATTAATAAAATTTCATAGATAATATGGCTTTTAATTTGATTTTGATCAAATTCTTCAAGTAATTTAACAGATGATTTTAATGTTGATGCCGCTTCTTTTTGACGAACGAATTTATCATTTGATGGAATGTTATTAATACTTTTACTAATTTTAATGATAGCCATTTTTTCATCAGCAGTAAATATAAGATGAATGTTTTTAGGCAAGTAGATAATGTTAGAAAGATGGGTAGCAAATAAGCGGTCGCTATACGCACGATTAGAAATATCTTTTAATCGAGTCCATTCTTTTTCTTTATTTTTATGGTACCTTAACTCATCTCGTTGGTATCCAATTAACGTTTCTGTCTTGGTATTTAATCCCACTAATTTATCTAGTAAATTATTGCTCTCATCTGATTGAAATTTGCCTAATAGCAATTCTTGGCATCTGATCGCGAACAATTTATACATTTTATGTTCTATAACCGATAAATTATCTTCTATTTGTTGATAATATTTTGGAGGTAAAACGATGAAGTTAACTAATCCCGCAGTTACTAATCCAATTAAAGCAGTTAATAATCTGGAAAAGAAATTAAAAAAGTAGGCATTATGAATACCAGGTATCATCGCCATAGCAGTTAATACTGCAACTGTTGTACCCACTTGTAAGTTTAACTTAGTACACAGTAAAATAGTAAATACCGCAGCAAACGTATATGATAAAGGAGATGTGTCTCCAAATATATAAGTGAATATTACTGCAAATAATGCCCCAATTACTGTAGCAGGCAATCTACGATAACCCTTTTTCAAGGAAGCCTTAGCAGTAGGTTCAATCGTAACAATTGCGGTAAGTATTGCGAAGATAGGAGTTAGATTTAGCATTAAACAAAAAAGGGAGGTCAAAAAGGTCGCTAACCCTGTTTTAATTGTTCTAGCTCCAATAATATGCTTATACCATTTGTTCATGAATCTATAAATCCTCTCGTTGACCGAAAATAATCCTGAATATATATTTAAAAATAATAATTATTAACGTTTTGTTTATCATATTTAGTATATCAAAAAAATTTTGGTATAATAAGATGTAACAACAATTAAAAAGGAACGGGATAATATGATTGTAAAAACAGATGAAGAATTACAAGCCTTAAAGGAAATTGGTTATATTTGTGCGAAAGTAAGAGACACAATGCAAGAGGCTACTAAACCTGGTATTACTACTAAAGAATTAGATAATATTGCTAAAGAGTTATTTGAAGAACATGGTGCCATTTCAGCGCCAATTCATGATGAGAACTTTCCAGGTCAAACATGTATTAGTGTGAATGAAGAAGTTGCACATGGCATTCCTGGCAAACGTATCATCCGTGAAGGTGACTTAGTTAATATTGATGTTTCTGCTCTGAAGAATGGCTACTATGCTGATACAGGCATTTCATTTGTAGTAGGAGAAGCGGATAACCCATTAAAACAAAAAGTTTGTGATGTCGCTATTATGGCATTTGAAAATGCAATGTCTAAAATTAAGCCAGGCACTAAATTAAGTAATATTGGTAAAGCAGTTCATGCCACAGCTCGCCAAAATGATTTAACGGTTATTAAAAACTTAACTGGCCATGGTGTAGGACAATCATTACATGAAGCGCCTAATCATGTTATGAACTACTACGACCCTAAAGATAAAACACTTTTAAAAGAAGGTGTCGTAATCGCAGTAGAACCATTTATTTCTTCTAAAGCAACATTTGTGACTGAAGGCAAAAATGAATGGGCATTTGAAACACGAGATAAAAGTTTTGTTGCGCAAATTGAGCACACAGTTATCGTTACAAAAGATGGTCCAATCTTAACTACTAAATTTGACTAAAAATAAATGATGCAGTAGCGTCAAGATAAATAAAAAGCCCTTAAGAGAGTGTATATTACTCTCTTAAGGGCTTTAACTATAGGGGAAAGTTAATTTTTTGAGAGACATTTATTTACCTAATAACTTTTTCACTTGTGCTTGTAATAATTTTCCAGTAGGATCCGCTTCCGTTTTTAAACGGGTGAAGTCTTCAGACCAAGCTGATGTACGAACTCTTATAGGTGGGTCTTCCTTCTCAATAGTATCCATAATAACTTGAGCTACTTCTGCTGATGTTTGAGAAGCACCGAGTCCATAGTTGTTTTTTAAACCGCCCATATAAGATTGGAATAATGGAAGATATTCGTCTTCTTGAATACCACTTGTAGATTCAAGATGTGCCATAAAGTTATTTGTGAATTCAGACTGAATACCCCCAGGTTCAATTACACTAAACTTTACATTAAATTCAGGTTGGACATAACTAGCTAATGCTTCTGTATAACCCTCAACTCCGAATTTAGTAGCACAATAAATTTCATTGAAAGGTTGACCAACTAATCCACCTACTGATGAAATATTTATTATATGTCCTTGTCGATGTGTTCTCATTGTAGGTAAGACCGCTTTAGTCATTCGCATAACGCCCATTAAATTTAAATTAATCTGCCACATCATTTCTTCATCAGTAGCATGTTCAGTTGTACGCGCAAAGCCGGCACCCGCGTTATTAATAAGTAAGTCAATAGTTTCTTCTTCTTTTAAAATAGCACTCACTGCATTTTCTATACTATTTACTTTCGTTACATCTAACGCTTTAATAACTATATTTAAATTTTTGTCTTTTGCTGTTTGTTTTAACGCGTCTTGTTTATCTAAATTACGCATGGTTGCATATACTTTATATCCTTTTTCTGCTAATAATAAAGCAGTTTCGAAGCCTAAACCGGATGATGCACCAGTAATTAAAGCAATCTTACTATTCATTTTATAATCTCCTTTGGCTTAATGTGAAACTAGTATTCACCATAATCAATCGTAAGTCAATTAAACCTTCTTTAAAAAATGAAAACACCTTAATGCAATAATGTATTGCATTAAGGTGATTATCATTTATGACCAATGTTGTTCAATTTTACCCAATTTCCAAATTAATGTTGAAATGAGCCAAGTAATTAAGAATAAAGCAACTAAAATATATCCTAAATAGTCAAATTGAATCGCTTGTACAAAATCCCAGAATGAACCAGTTAAATGAAATTTATCAGCCATCATTTGAAGTAATTCAATCATTCCAATAACTAAAGCAGCCACTACTGAAATAGCAGTTATCGTGATATTGTAATAAATCTTACGTATTTGATTGAAAAATGCCCAATTATATGCCGACTTCATTACAATACCATCTAACGTATCGAGTAAGCTCATACCAGATGCAAATAATATTGGGAGAGACAAAATACCTATAATGGAAATAGATTGTTGAGATGCGCCTGAAGATAGGGCAAGGAGTGCAATTTCACTGGCAGTATCAAAGCCAAAACCAAATAAAAATCCTAAAGGTAACACATGCCAACTTCGACTTATTAATTTGAAATACGGACCAGTAAAACGAGCTACAAATCCACGTGATTCTAACAAGTTATCTAATTCTTCTTCCTCAATATGTTCATTACGTAATCTGATAAATAATTTTAATAAAGAAATTAAAATTATTAAATTAAGAAACCCAATAAGAATTAAGAAACCCAATAAGAATTAAGAAACAGCCAGATACAAGTGTGCCAATTATACCTCCAATTTCTTGAAAATGTGGTAAGGCATCCTTAGCCCATTTAACCGAAATTCCAAGTAATACAGCCATTAAAAATACAACAGTTGAGTGTCCAATAGAGAAATAGAAACCTACGCCAACAGGTTCTCGACATTGTTGTAAAAGCTTTCTGACCGTATTATCAATAGCAGCAATATGATCAGCATCGAATGCATGGCGTAAACCTAAAGTATAAGCGAGCAAGCCCATACCCAATAAAATATGATGTTTGCTTCCAGCAGTAAATAAGAAACTAACGCCTATGATATGGAGGATAATGACCACTCCTATATAAGGGACCCAACTAAATTTGTTAAATCTCTGTTGATGCATGATAATAACCTCTTTCAAAAATGATATTTAATTATACTCCAATTGAATTTGAAAATGAAATTAATTTTTTAACGATACATAGTCAATATTTATTAAATGAGGGTCAATCTAATGAAAGAGTATGAGCTGAGCATTGGTACTTAAGTATGAGATAAAGATGGTTCCTAAGCCTATATTAAGTCATAGATTAAAGCAATATAATTAAGTTTAATCAGGGACGAGGTGGTTCTATGAATTATATAGATTTATACGTACAACATTTTCTAAAAATAATAATTAAACAAAACATCAATGAATACCGCGTAGCATTAGATAATAAATTAAACAGTATCGAAAGATATATTGCTTATTTAAAAACAAAAAAACTGCAAATGAATAAGTTAATTGACAGTTTAACGGCAACATTAGAAAATAAGTATATTGATATAGCTAATATGTATAATATTAAAAATGCTCAAGAAATTAATAATTGTGAAATTGAAAGTCTAAAAAGACAATTAGATATGTTTGAGGAATATTGCGCTAGAATTGAAGCGGATATTCATCGATGTGCAAGAGAACGCATCACAACGCAAGGGCAGTGCGATATCATTGAGCAAATAAGCATCGTAGCTTAGAAATTTAAAAGATAGGAGGCGACAGATTGACTCGTAAGTATATATCAACCGAATTATTAATTATTTTTACAGCTTTAATGATTATAGCGAACTTTTATTATATCTTTTTCGAGAAGATAGGCTACCTTTTTGTATTGTTACTAGGGTGTATATTAGTTTATGTTGGATACCTTTACTTTCATAAAGTAAGGGGTCTCTTAGCGTTCTGGATAGGTATACTTCTTATCGCTTTTACATTATTATCGAATAAATATACCATTATTATTTTGTTTATTTTCTTAGTTATCGTTATTATTAGATACTTAATTTTCAAATTTAAGCCTTTAGATATAGTGGCATCCGAAGAGGAAGTAACGTCTCCTCAGTTTATTAAACAAAAATGGTTTGGCGAGCAACGCACGCCTGTTTACGTGTATAAGTGGGAAGATGTACAAATTCAGCATGGCGTTGGGGACATCCACATTGATATGACTAAAGCAGCTAATATTAAAGAGAACAATACAATTGTGGTTAGACACGTACTAGGAAAAGTTCAACTTATAGTTCCTACAAATTACAATATCAACTTACACATGGCTGCTTTTTATGGTACAGCTTATTTAAACGGCCAATCTTATAAAGTGGAAAATAACCACATTCAGGTTGAAGAAAAACCTAAAGAAGAAAACTATAATGTAAATATTTATGTTTCAACATTTATAGGTGATGTTGAGGTGGTTTATAGATGAATCACTACTTAAGAGCTATTGGTTCCATGTTAATTCTTGTATATAGCATGTTAACCGCGTTCTTATTTATAGATAAGGTATTCGTGAATATAATTTATTTCCAAGGGATGTTTTATACCCAAATATTCGGTATACCTGTATTCTTATTTTTAAACCTCATCATCATTTTATTATGTATTATTGTTGGCTCTATTTTAGCTTATAAGATTAACCAACAAAATCATTGGATTAAAAATCAAATTGAACATGCTATCGAGGGTGAAACGGTAGGTATCAATGATCAAAATATCGAACTTTATAACGAAACGATTGATATTTATCAAACGCTCGTACCATTAAATCAAGAATTACATCGCTTAAGAATTAAAACGCAAAATCTAACCAATGAAAATTATAATATGAATGATGTTAAAGTGAAAAAAATCATTGAAGATGAACGTCAACGATTAGCACGTGAATTACACGATTCTGTAAGTCAACAACTTTTCGCAGCTAGCATGATGCTCTCAG
The DNA here is from genome assembly GCF_002902575.1 of Staphylococcus croceilyticus. Taxonomy (GTDB): domain Bacteria; phylum Bacillota; class Bacilli; order Staphylococcales; family Staphylococcaceae; genus Staphylococcus; species Staphylococcus croceilyticus. The sequence continues at coordinate 64,804 of NZ_PPRD01000006.1, forward strand.
CAATTAAAGAAACGAATTTAGAGCCACCACTGGATCAACAAATTCCAGTACTTGAAAAAATGGTCCAAGAATCTCAGCTAGAAATGCGTGCACTTTTATTACATCTTCGTCCAATTGGCCTTAAAGATAAATCATTAGGCGAAGGTATTAAAGACTTAGTCATTGATTTACAGAAGAAGGTGCCAATGAAAGTTATTCATGATATCGAAGAATTTGAAGTTCCTAAAGGAATTGAAGATCATTTATTTAGAATTACGCAAGAAGCCATTTCTAATACGTTGCGCCATTCAAATGGTACGAAAGTAACGGTAGAACTATTTAATAAAGTAGATTATTTATTATTGCGTATCCAAGATAATGGGAAAGGCTTTAATGTTGATGAAAAGCTAGAACAAAGTTATGGACTAAAAAATATGCGAGAACGTGCGTTAGAAATTGGAGCTACATTCCATATTGTTTCCTTACCAGATTCAGGAACAAGAATTGAAGTGAAAGCACCATTACATAAGGAGGATGATTTGTATGGCGATTAAAGTACTATTTGTGGATGACCACGAAATGGTTCGAATTGGTATATCTAGTTATTTATCAACTCAAGAAGATATTGAAGTCGTGGGAGAAGGCGCATCAGGAAAAGAAGCTATTGCTAAAGCACACGAATTACAACCAGATTTAATTTTAATGGATTTACTAATGGATGATATGGATGGTGTTGAAGCTACGACTCAAATTAAGAAAGATTTGCCTCACATTAAAGTAGTGATGCTTACAAGCTTTATTGAAGATAAAGAAGTATATCGAGCACTAGATGCTGGGGTGGACAGTTATATTTTAAAAACAACAAGTGCAAGCGATATAGCTGAAGCGGTACGTAAAACATATCATGGTGAATCTGTATTTGAACCAGAAGTATTAGTTAAAATGCGTAATAGAATGAAAAAAAGAGCAGAGTTATATGAAATGCTAACTGAACGTGAAATGGAAATATTATTATTAATTGCAAAAGGATATTCGAACCAAGAAATTGCAAGTGCATCGCACATTACAATAAAAACGGTTAAAACACACGTAAGTAATATCTTAAGTAAATTAGAGGTACAAGATAGAACCCAAGCTGTTATTTATGCTTTCCAACACAATTTAATTCAATAACACGGAAAAAAAGGTCAAGACGCTCTTTCGTCTTGACCTTTTTTATTACGCATTATTTACTTTTTTTGTCATCGTCATCATCATGACTGAATTTATCTTTAATTTTATCAGTAATTGATTCTTTTTCATCTTTTTTATTATCAGGATCTTTATCTACTTTATAATCCTCATCTCGGCCAGCAGGTGTTTGTTTATATTGATATGTTGTGTCTTCGTTGTAATGATTTTGGTTGTTATCATCATGTTTTAATGCTGCTTCTTCTGGTGATAATCCTTTAATTACTTTTCTTTGATGAATGATAGCATTAATTTCTGCACCTACAAGAATAATAAAGCTAGTTAAATAAATCCAAATTAATAATATAATAATACCTGCGATACTGCCATAAGTTTTAGAATAATTACCAAAGTTTGAAATATAGAAACCAAATGCAAATGAACCAATTAACCAAATAACTGACGTGAAAATAGCCCCTGGTAACACAGATTTAAATTTCGTTTTAACATTTGGAGCTACTGAGTAAAGAATAGTGAATAAAATTAAAATGATAATAAATGGTAATACAATTTGAATTAAATTAAATATCCATTTAATTTCATCATCTAAACCTAAAGGTCCAAATAAGAAATCAGCAATAACTGAACCCATAGTAGGTAACGTCATAGCTGCTAAAAAGACAACGCCTAACACGACAGTGAATACAACACTTAATATTTTTAATAAAATACCATTTCTACTATCTTCAACATCATAAGCAACATTGAAAGAGTTCATAATAGCTGTCATACCGTTAGACGCTGACCAAATTGCTAAAATCAAACCGATAGAAAGTAAGCCACCACTAGAGTTTTTAGTGACATCTGAAATAACGCTTTTAATAATTGTAGATGTTTCTGCTGGCGCATTACTTAATAAATCAGTAATTTGTTTTTGGTCTAAATTAAATAATGGTAAAAGTGTTAATAAAAAGATAAGCATAGGGAATAAAGCTAAAACAAAGTGATAGGTCATTTGTGCAGCTAATCCTGCAGCATCATCTTTTCCAATACGATAAATTAAATAAGAGAAGAAATTAGAATCTTTAGTATATTTCGCAGGTTTGTTCAATCTAGAAACAAAGAAAACTTGGTTGTCTTTTTTAGGTTCCTTTGATTGGAATTCTTGAGGTTCAACATATGTACGATCAACCTTAATCTTATCTTTCTTCTCATTCTCTTTATCTTTAATAGAATTAAGATAGTTCGAATTTGATTGATTTTGATTAGACATAACAATCTCCTTTGTACATTAAACAATTATTAAATTTTTAAAACTAAAGGCAAAATTTCTTTGCTGAAAAGGAATTTTGCCTTTGAATATCAATTATTTGCCGATACGGTTATTTTTACGATTTACAAACGTATCTTTAGCATCTCTAATTGATCTTTCTAATTCTGGATTATTACAGCGAATTTCTTCGATAGTATCTTTCCAGTACATAACTTCATCTTTAATAGAACTGATTTTAGATGGTTTACGAGAACGATTACCATTTTTAACATCTTTAGCAGATTGTATTAATGAGTTACGTGTTGATTTATCAGCTAATGTAGCAGCACCGCCAACAATAGCACCGATAATAATACCAGGAATTAATTTGTTTTCCATTTTAAATTACCCCTCTTTCAAATTTGCATCTTTAACGATGAAATCGATTAAATTGTCACAAGATGATTGTACCATTTCATACACACCTTCGAAATTGTTTGTGTAATAAGGATCAGGTACATCACTCTCTTCCATGTTACTAAATTCCAGCAATTTGAACAATTGTCCTTTAAGATTAGGATTAATCGACTTGATATTATTTACATTACTTTGATCCATTGCAATGATGTAATCGAAGTCATCATTCGGTTCAAAAAGCTCACTAATCATACCATCGAAGGGTACATTATGACGTTTGAGAATATCTTGGGTACCCTCATGAGGAGGTTCACCTAAATTCCAACGACCTGTACCTCTTGAATGAACATTAATGCCAGAAATACCGCGATCTTTTAAACGCTCACGCATAATTGCTTCAGCCATAGGAGAACGACAAATATTTCCTAGACAGACAAAAGCTACATCTATCAATATACATACCTCCAAACTATAATATAAAACCATTTTATAGTTAATTTAAACATTTAGAAAGTAATAAATTTGCCAAATTCTATAAAAGTTTATTAAATATTCATACTTTGATAGAATATTGAAATAAAGAGGTGATGAATATGGCACAAAATAATGAAGAAATGATTAAAGATATTAGAAAGAAATTAAACATAGTTAATCAAGGTTTATTAAATCCGGATAAATTTAAAGAGGCAAACACACAAGATATTGAAGAAATTCATAGTTTTGTAATGTCTAAAGAGTCATTTTCACCGAGTGAAGTTACAGCGATAGCAGATGAATTAGGCAATTTGCGTCAAGACTAAGGAGGAAGTTCACATGGCAACATTGAGTTTTGAAGAGAAATTACAACAATACGCAGAATTATTAGTAAAAGTAGGGATGAACGTTCAACCTGAACAACCTGTTTTTATTAGATCATCTGTAGATGCAATAGAGTTAACACGCTTAATTGTTGAAGAATCTTATAAAGCAGGCGCATCAGATGTCAGAGTAGTTTATGGTGACCCTACATTAAGTCGTTTAAAATTTGAATATGAGACTGTAGAGACTTTTGAAGATTCACCAGTAAAATCATATGACGTCGAAGAACGCATGGATTATGCAAATCGAGGTGCTGCTAATTTAGCGTTACTTACTGAAGATCCTGATTTATTAAATGGAATAGATTCTAAAAAACTAAAAGCGTCTCAAATGAAATACGCTCAAGCATTCAAAGGTTATATGGAAGGAAGCCAGAAAAATAAATTCCCTTGGGTAGTTGCCGCATTTCCTTCTAAAGCATGGGCTAAGCGTGTTTACCCTGAACTTTCAGAAGGGGAAGCATTTGAAAAATTTGTAGATGAAGTATTTGATATCGTACGCATTGATGGTAATGATCCAATTGAAAACTGGAAAAACCATGTTGAAAATCTGAGCGTACATGCGAATAAACTACAAGAGAAAAATTATAAAGCATTACATTATCTGTCTGAAGGTACGGATTTAGTAGTAGGCTTACCAGAAGGGCATATTTGGGAAGACGCTACAAGTTACGTTAATGGCGATCAACAACCTTTTATTGCGAACATTCCTACTGAAGAAGTGTTCACAGCACCAGACCGCAATAATGTAAATGGTTATGTAACGAATAAGCTTCCATTGAGTTACAACGGTACTATTATTGATGGGTTTACATTAACTTTCAAAGATGGTGTAATCGTTGATTATAAAGCTGAAAAAGGTGAAGACGTATTAAGAGACTTAATTGATACAGATGAAGGCTCTAAACGTTTAGGTGAAGTAGCACTTGTGCCAGATGATTCACCAATTTCTAATCGTAATACTATTTTCTACAATACTCTATTTGATGAGAATGCATCATGCCATTTAGCTATTGGCTCAGCATATGGTTTCAACGTTAAAGGTGGCACTGAAATGACTACTGAAGAGAAGATTGCTAGCGGGTTAAATGATTCAAATACACACGTAGACTTCATGATAGGTAGTTCTGATTTAACAATTTACGGCATCCTTCATGATGGTAGTAAAGAATTAGTTTTTGAAAATGGGAATTGGGCACAGTAACATACTAGAAAGATAGATTATATAAAAGGGGTAGTCAAAATGTCACAAAAGCAAGTTGAGAAAAAATCAATGTCTGAGTCAAAAAGTATTAAATCAAAACAAGTCTTTCCACAAGACACAAACCATCATCATACAATGTTTGGTGGTTCTTTGATGGCTAACATAGATGAAATTGCTGCGATTACCGCAATGAAACATGCGAACGCTCAAGTAGTAACAGCATCTACAGATTCAGTTGATTTCTTAAGACCAATTAAAACAGGCGATATTACGTCATATGAAGCAATGGTAAGTTATGCAGGCACAAGTTCAATGGAAGTTTGTGTGCAAATAATTATTGAAGATGTTTTAAATAAAGAAAGACACTTAGCTGCATTAAGCTTTTTAACATTTGTAGCATTAGATGATGATGGTAAACCTGTACAAGTACCAAAGGTTTACCCAGAAACTAAAGTAGAAAAATGGTTCTACGAAAGCGCACCTAAACGCGTTCAACGTAGAAAAGATAGACGCGAAGAAAGTAAAAGCACATTAGATTTCCTTTCAAACGCACAAAATATCGAAGAAGTATAAAAAAATATAATAGGGAAAAGACCTAAATATAAAATTATGGTCAAATGAAAAAGGCAATTTCTATTAAAATATATAGAAATTGCCTTTTACTTGTTAATTTATTTTAATGATACGTGTTAAATGAAATAATACGCGAGACATTTATTTTTAAACATTTGAATGTAAAATTATATATAAATATACAGTGTTATAGTAAGGATTTATTAATGAACATAAGTGCTATGCACTTATGTAAGAAATTCTAAAGATGAACTACGAATGACGTTGTGTGCCCCTCGCGTTTTTTATTGAACACAAATGCAATTGCACTTGTGTAAGGCGTACTAAGATAGATAACGAAACGTAGTTGAGTGACGCCTGAGGAATTTAAGTTTATTAATGAACGTAAGCGTTCAAACACTTACGTAAGTAGTTCTAAGGTAGATTACGAAGTGTAGTTGTGAAGACTCCTGGCTTTTTTCATATTGAACACAAGTGCAAATGTACTTGTGTAAGGCGTTCTAAGATAGATTACGAAATGTAGTTGCGTAGACTCCTAGGGGAGCAGTGCCAGTCGAAGACTACAGGCTGAGACGGCACCCCTGGAAAGCTTAGTAACATAAGTGAGTGAGTATCTATCTAAGAACGCCTTTACAAGACTACAGGCTTGAGCCTTTCCCACAGGAAAGCGCAACAACTTAAACAAGTGAATATCTACCTAAGAACTACTTTACAAGACCAAGGCTCGACCCAGCCCCCTAGGCAAGCATCTCAACTTAAGTAAGTGAATATCTATCTAAGAACGCCTTTACAATACTACAGGTCTAAGCCTTTACCGCAAGAAAGCGTCGCAACATAATGAGTAAATGTTCATCTAAGAATTTCTTTTCGAGCTAATAATACGAGGTATTATAAATAAAGAAGCCAGTAAATAAATTATAAAAATCATTTACTGGCTATTTTAGAATTTAAGTTCCAACCTCTTTTTTTACTTAATTAAAGATGTGCTCGCTATGCATAGCAATTTCATTTTTTCTGAAATCCGTATTAGGATAATACATATTTTTAACTAACACATTTGGCCCTAAACAATGGAATGCTTCACAATGACAATTTAGAGATTTCGCTAAATCACTAGCTAACCAAGTATTAAATACATCCGTTAACTTATCACGTTTAATATTAGAAATTGACCCATTTTCATCACCGAAATCGGTAACAATTACATCACCACTAAATACATTGACATTTAAACGACTACGTCCATCAGGGTCGTTACGCATAGTCACGTTTTTAGCATCTCTTAAACGTTGCAATAACGCTTGGTCATTCTCATCATTAATACATGGATAAATAGGTAATGTACCAAACAACATCCACACATCTTCATCACGAATATCTAATAAATGATGAATAGCCGATTTCATTTCTTTGAGCGATAACACATTAAGTTGACTCGCGAAGTCAGCAGGATACATAGGATGAACTTCATGTCTGCTACATTTCATATCATTCACAATTTCATTATGTATCTTATCTAAATATGGTAAAGTGCTTTGATTTAACATCGTTTCAGCTGATACAAACATGCCTTGCTCAGATAAAGTACTCGCATTATCTAACATTTGTTCATATAATTTTAATTTTGCTTTCAATGGTGGTTGTTTCTTCATCGCGCCGAAACCAACATCAGTAAATTCTTGTATTGTCCCCCAGTTATGAGAAATATGCATCACATCGATATATTCAGCAATATCTAAGTATCGATCTTGAGGAAGTGTTAAATTAGAATTCATTTGTACATAAATACCGCGATTTTGCGCATATTTTAAAAGTGGCTTCACCACATTTTTAATGGATTTCTTAGAAAACATTGGTTCGCCACCAGTAATAGACATTGTACGTAAATGAGGGATTTCATCTAAACGTCTATAAATAAGGTCCATAGGTAGAGGATCTGGATCTTTCGTTTGTAATGTGTAACCTACAGCACAATGACTGCATCGCATATTACATAAATTAGTGGTAGTAAATTCAATATTACTTAAAGTTAAGTTCCCATGTTCTTCGATGTCGTTATAAGCTTCCCACGGATCATTTGTGATAGAAATGGGTTTTTTACTATTTGTCATCAACATTATTATTACTCCTAAACTTATAAATTCCTTTCTCCGTTGCTAAAAAGTACAGTAAACATTATTAAGATTATATCCCTTTTTGTCAAATTCTGTTAGGATAAAACTAACGTAATAGTTAAATAAAATAATTTTTTAAAGGAGTGTTCATTTTAATGGACGAAAAACAAACTATTGATCAAATTAAAAGTCGTTTATCAAAATTCTTAGAAGATATCGATCATGTTAACCCGGATGAAGTAAGTGTAGAAGATATCGATGAGTGGATTGGATTACTAGATCAACTAGAAGAAAAAGTTAAACAAGTCTCTAAATAAATTTTATGTTTAAAGCACCTTAAACTTGTCTATATATTAAATATAAATTAGTTAAGAAAGGTGATACACATATGGCTAAAAAAGTAGCAATTATCTTAGCAGACGAATTTGAAGATATCGAATTAACAAGTCCTAAAGAAGCTTTAGAAGAAGCTGGATTTGAAACTGAAATTATTGGAGATACTGCTAACGCAGAAGTCGTTGGTAAACATGGCGAAAAAGCTACAGTAAATGTAAGCATTGCAGATGCTAAACCAGAAGACTATGATGCATTATTAATTCCTGGTGGCTTCTCTCCAGACCACTTACGTGGAGATGCTGAAGGTCGCTATGGCGCATTCGCTAAATACTTCACTAAAAATGACGTACCAACATTCGCAATTTGCCATGGCCCTCAAGTTTTAATCGATACTGACGACTTAAATGGTCGTACTTTAACTGCTGTATTAAACGTACGTAAAGATTTATCTAACGCAGGTGCAAACGTGGTTGATGAATCAGTAGCAGTTGACAAAAATATCGTTACAAGCCGTACACCTGACGATTTAGATGATTTCAATAGAGAAATCGTAAAACAATTAGAAGACTAATGAGTTTAATATAATTAACTAGCATTTGAAACATGTATTTATTGTAACCGAAGCTGTCCACGAAGTCACTGACTTTGTGGACAGCTTTTTGATTTTTGTCTATTTGTATAGACTCAGGTCTCATGCCTAATACACCTTGGGACTGATTTTTAATGATAAGTATAGCTAAAAATATAAAGTACTGTTAAACTCTCAATTATAGAGTGAGTTTAAGTAAAGGAGCTAGCGCATGAAAAGAAGCCAAAGATATAACAACTCGCCTGAGAGCTATTCACATTATCATAATGAACCCCATTATAATACGTATTACAGACCTGTAGGCAAACCGCCTAAAAAGAAAAAAAGTAAGCGTATTTTTTTAAGAATATTTATTATTTTAGCCATCCTATTTGCCTTGTTTACTGGTTTAATGTATTTCTTATCATCTAGAGCGAATGTGGAGGCTTTACAAACGATTGAAAATAAAAGTAGTTATGTTCCAGTAGATAATATGCCTGATTATGTAAAAGGGGCATTTATTTCTATGGAAGATGAACGATTTTATAAACATCATGGATTCGATGTTAAAGGTACTGTCCGTGCTATATTTTCAACTATAGGTGAACATGACGTTCAAGGTGGAAGTACCATCACGCAACAAACTGTTAAAAACTATTATTATAGTAATGAACGATCGTTTACTAGAAAACTTAAAGAACTGTTTGTAGCACACAAAGTCGAACAAGAATATAATAAAAATCAGATCCTAAGTTTCTATTTAAATAATATTTATTATGGCAGTGACCAATACACAATTGAAAGTGCCGCAAACTATTACTTTGGTACTACAACAAATCAAAACAATAGCAGTATGTCTCAAATTACTGTATTACAAAGTGCTATTTTAGCAAGTAAAGTGAATGCACCTAGTGTGTATGACATCAATAATATGTCCGATAATTTTAAAAATCGTATTAAAACAAATTTAGAAAAAATGAAACAACAAGATTATATTAATGATAGCCAATACCAAGAAGCATTATCACAATTAAATAATTATTAAGTTATTGTTATGAATGAAGAGTAAGATGCGTATAAAATCTTAATCTTCATTTTTTATTTGTTTAGATAGTTAAAATGCTTTGAGAGTGGAGATAGCTATTATAAAATAATAAATGTTGAAGTTGGAAATATTCACGAGCAGTTATTATAATTCATTTTCAGAAAAGGAGGGGAAACAATGCCTAAAATTACTAAAATTGAAGTTCAAAAGAAAAATACGGAACGTTTCAATCTGTTCTTAGACGGAGAGTTTGAAATGGGTATAGATATCGATACGTTGGTGAAATTTAATTTAAAAAAGGGACAAGTTGTTGAAGCGGCTGAGATGGAACAAATCCAGAAATACGAACATTATAGACTAGGTGTTAATATAGCCATTCAATATCTATCTTATAAGAAGAGAACTGAGAAAGAAGTGCGCCAACATTTAGAGAAGAGTGAAATTAGTGATTTGGCAATTCAACAAGTTATTGATTACTGTTATAAAGAAAAATATATTAATCACAATGATTACGCTGAAAGTTTAAAAAATACAATGATTAATACTACAGATAAAGGGTCGGAAGTGTATAAGCAGAAATTGTATCAAGTAGGGATAGAACCTAACATTATTAATCATTTCGTGGCGATTTATGAAGAAGAACAGCCATTAGAAGCGGTGGTTAATGTAGCTCAAAAAATAATGAAAACTAAAAAAGGTCCAGAAAGTAAAGTAAAACAAAAAGTATTGCAGAGCTTAATTCAAAAGGGTTACTCCATGGAAGTAGCTAACCAAGCTATGAGTGAATTAGACTTTACGCAAGATGAAGCAATGATGGACAATTTGTTACAACGTGATTTAGAAAAAGTTTATAACAAACAGCGTCGTAAATATGATGGACAAATGCTTGTGATGAAAACCATTGAGTCGCTTATGAGAAAAGGTTATAAATATGATAAAATTAAAGATAAATTAGAAGAAAGTGGTATTTCTGATGAATGATAAAAAACTCAGTGATATGTCTGAACAAGAATTAAGACATGAGATTCAAACGTATAAAGAAAAAATGCGCAAAGCAGAAATGAATGGCATAATGAATGAATATGATGTCTATCAAAGTAAAGTGATTGTAGCAGAAAGCTATTTAGTTGATCGTACTAAAATTGAACTTGGCAGAATATATAAATTAACAGATGGTAGTGAACAATATTTTAAAGTTGAACGGTTAAAAGGTATCTTCGCATGGGGGTATAGAATTAATAGTTCTAATCCTGAGGAAGGTTTACCAATCGCTTTATTAAAAATTTAGAAGGATGTAACAAGAATGGGAAGTTCAATAGTTTTAAAGTTACTTAACGTTACGCAATATTATAGAAACAAAAAAGATAGGAAATGGTATTTACCATATGGCTATGCTGCTGAAGACATTGAATTAAATAAAATATCTTTGCATATATATCAAGGTGAAGCGCTAGCAATTATTGGAGAACCTGGCTCATCAAAAACATTGCTTGGTAGAATCATGTCTGGTGATATCAAGCCCGATAGAGGGAAAGTACTCCAATCGGTTTCTACATATTATGGTGATATTAAAGATAAACATTTATTAGATATTACAGTAAAAGAATATACTAATGATATTCAACGCTTATTTACATATGAAACGTCCTCACATAGTGTGGAGCAAATTATTAAATTCGCACATTTGGATGACAAAGCTTCTACAAAAGTGAATGAACTTAGTCATTCAGAATTTGCACAATTGATATTAAGTATTGCTAGAGTATGTCGCAATGAAGTGATTATCTTAAATCACATTATTGAACATCTTAATGAAGACTTTTTAGAGAAAGCGAAACAACTGTCTAAAGATTATGTTTCTGAGAATTTGTCCATCGTCTTTATTGATAATGATGTAGATAAAGTCGCTAAAGTTAGTAACTACGTCGCATGGATTTCACATGGGCAATTACGTTTAGAAGGCTCACTAAATCAAGTGTTACCTGTATTTAGAGAGCATGAACGTGATAGATTAAGCATTGAAGGTGAAGAAGAACAACAAAACTTTGACCTGGATTGGAAAGAAAGTCGAAGTAGATTACCTGAAATGAGTTATAACTTTAAAAGAGTTGAACGATATAAACATGTCAAAATTCCAGATTTCATAGTAAAATTTTGGACGATATTAATTGTCGGATTATTAGCTTTCGTATTATTTGCTGCAATGGTAGTAAATAATGTTGGCAAAGTTGAAATACCAGCCAATGAAGTTCAAAAGAAAGTGCAGAATAAAGATAAAGATCCATTTGAAGATAAACTGGCATACGGCATTGTTCTTGATAAATCAGTTAAACTTAATGGAGAAGAAAATCGCAATATACCTAAATATAGTTTCGTTACTATTACAGGAGAAAGCGCTAAAAATTATCGCGTTATTGTGGATGATAAAAATTATGAGATTGGGAAAAGTAAACTGCAATATTTTAATCCGGCTGCACTTTATGAATCTCATGAATTTAAAACATTAGCTCCATATATGAAATCAAATTATAGTAATTACGTTGATTATTTCAATGGTCAATTACATAAAAAGCATGAGCAAGTTAAGAAAACACTTGTACCAGAAAAAGACCAACGCTTTGTTGTTCCTATCACACAACAACCTATTGATATGTTATTTAATGATGAGAATAAATTAACTGGTTTTGTTTATCCCATCGTAGACAAAGATAAATTGAAAGACAAATATCATATTAAACAAGATTTATGGACGGTTAAAACGAGCGATGGCTATTTAATTGCTGATATGAAGAACAATAAATGGATTTATGTGGAATTGTAGGTGGAAAAATGATAGATAATTTAATTTTATATTTTAAACACTTTCCATCACTTTTAAAATTTGCAAAGCAAAGATTACTTAATACATGGAAATGGTTTGCTTCATTATTTTTAGCACAGTTGATTCTTGTAGTCATCTTACTATTATGTGTGTCGTTCTTAGAAATAGAAGAGGTAGTTAAAGCACAATGGTTATATAGACTTCTCACGTTTATAACTTTTATAACAATGGTATGTACAATCTATAAAGCTTATGCAGAATATAGTCGAGATTACCTAATTACCAAGTCGTTTCAATTAACTCCTTTAGTGACAGCTATCATGAATGTCATAATGGGCAATATTGTTATTTGGATATTATCACTAATTATTGCTATTTTTAAGCCTATGAACTTGGAAACATCAGTGCTTTCATATTTATTCTTTGCTTTAATGTGTATGCTATTTATGATATTTATTGTTGTGACGCTAGGATTACTTGATTTAATTAGTAACAAAGTTACTAAACTATTTATCATTGTGAGTACAATTTGTTTCCTCTTGGCACCAATAATTTATATTCCTAGCACGAAATTTCATATTATTAACCAAATTTTAAAGATTAATCCAATTTATTATCTTTTAGATGGCTCAGCTAGTTCCGTTATATTTGGTTCTGTAAATATGTATAATATCGCTTATCACTTTTATTTCATTATCTTTATAGTTTTAGTGGGCACAATCAATTTCATGTTAGTGCGATACGTTGCTCATGAAAAGTATAAATATACGCATCATACCCAAAATGTAAAAGAGGGTACAGAACAGAAGTTAAAATAAAAAAGAGGTACGCTATCAATTAATATATTTGATAGCGTACCTTGTTCTATTAATTGGAGTATAATTTTTTTTGTAATTTTTCTTCTGTAAATACCCAACCAATATAAGAATGATCGATATGATTATCTTTATCTAAATGTGCAATAGCAGCAAAAGAATAATGACCTTTATTTAAATAACGTAAATCAATTAATCTAATTTCGGTAGTGTCATCATCTAGCTGACGTGTCTGCCAACGATAAATTGAGGAGAAATTTAAAAACGTTCTAATATCAGGATTCCCTTTAATTTGCCATAATAATGAATCTGGTGAAAACTTCTGACGTTTAACTTTGTCAGTAAATGTGACGTTTCGACCATATGCGCGTCCGACATAATCATGTTCTTCAGTTTGAATTGCGACACGCCACTCCATAAATTTCATAGTGGGCGCTACAAAGATTTTAACTGGACGATGTTGTTGTTGAATTTGTTTTAGAGCTTGTTTGCGGATAACGGCCTGCATTTTAAAACGAATAATATAATAAACAATAAGTATTGCTATAATTGGGAAGAACACTAAAAACGGATGAACTCCGAATGCCCAAATTATGATACCAAGACATAAAATACCAAAGATGATTGGATCAAATGTATTAATCACACTGAGTTGAATCCATTTATTAGTAATAGGTCGCAAGGCTTGTGTACCATAAGAATTGAAAATATCTACAAATACATGAAGAAATACTGCAAGTTGCGCCCATAACCATACATGTGTTGCATCAATATGTGGAAATAAAATGTAAATAGCGAATGTAATTAATATCGGCCACAAAATAGTAAACGGAATTGAATGTGTGATACCTCTATGATGAGAAATGTAAGTTGCATTATTTTTTAATTTTAAAACAGTATCACCATCAGGAATTAAAGATCCAGCAATTAAAGTTGTAGCCGTAGCTGCCATTGTATCCGCCATCACAGGATCTTGCGTAGCTAAGGCGGTCAGTCCGACACCTATAGCAATATGTGTGGCTGTATCCATAAAAGTTCACTCTTTTCATTTGAATTTAATATATATTATAATCTAAAAATTAGAATAACAAAATTAAGACACTTAATAAAAAATAAAAAATTAGTTAAATTGGATAAAGTAGAATAAAAATGAATGTAGAGAGGAAAAATATAAATGTTCAACGAACCCACTTTTAAAAAAAATATCGTTACATGGTTCAAAAAAAATCAAAGAGAAATGCCATGGCGTGAAACGACAAATCCTTATTACATTTGGCTAAGTGAAGTAATGTTACAACAAACGCAAGTTAAAACTGTTATAGATTATTATCATCGATTCATTAATCGTTTCCCAACAGTCGAAGCACTAAGTAATGCTAATGAAGATGAAGTGCTAAAATATTGGGAAGGGCTTGGATATTATAGTCGTGCACGTAACTTTCACACGGCTATTAAGGAAGTAGAAGAGAAGTATAATGGCGAAGTCCCTTCCTCTCCTGATAAGTTTGCTCAATTAAAAGGGGTTGGACCGTATACGCAAGCAGCTGTCATGAGTATTGCATTTAATCACCCCTTAGCTACAGTAGATGGAAACGTCTTTCGAGTATGGTCAAGATTGAATAATGACACACGGGATATTAAGTTGCAGTCTACACGTAAAGCATATGAACAAGAACTACTACCTTACGTACAAGAAGAAGCGGGTACATTTAACCAATCTATGATGGAATTAGGCGCATTGGTTTGCACGCCTAAAAATCCATTATGTTTATTTTGCCCTGTTCAAGAAAATTGTGAAGCGTTTAAAGAAGGAACAGTGCTTGAATTACCTGTTAAAACTAAAAAAGTGAGTAAGAAAACCAAAAATCTAAATGTCTTTTTAGTAAGAAATTCAAAAGGCGAATATTTGATAGAAAAGAGACAAGAAAAATTATTGAATGGTATGTGGCAATTCCCTATGTTTGAAGGACCAGAGGCGTTAAAACAATTAGAAGAAAAATTAAACGTTGAAGTAACAATTGCGGATGAAAAAATATTTCACCTTAAACACCAATTTACGCACATGACATGGGATATAAGTGTTTATAGTGTCATTGAAGACGTGGATATTTCTCTAGAGAAGTTTAAAGGTCAAATGGAATGGTTAGATTTAAATGAACGTCATCAATATACGCTTCCTGTCTCAATGGATAAAATATATAAATTTATCGTCGGATAAACTAACTATCATGTATGACTCATGAGAATGATTAATTTAAAAGTATTTTAATGATGTTTAAAGTCTTTTTTGAAAATATGCTATAATTTAAAGTGCAAAAATGATTAAAAGGTGGTGTGGAGTATGGTAAAAGAATCTATACCTAAAGAAGGCGAAAATATAAAAATCCAGAGTTATAAACATGATGGAAACATCCATAGAGTTTGGTCTGAAACTACTATTTTAAAAGGGACGGATCACGTAATCATTGGGGGAAATGACCATACTTTAGTCACTGAAAGCGATGGTCGCACTTGGATTACAAGAGAACCAGCAATTGTTTATTTCCATTCTGAATACTGGTTTAATGTAATATGTATGTTTAGAGAAGATGGTATCTATTATTATTGTAACCTATCTTCACCATTTGTCTGTGACGAAGAGGCTCTGAAATATATTGATTATGATCTCGATATAAAAGTATATCCAAATGGCAAATATCATCTGTTGGACGAAGATGAATATGAACAACATATGAATCAAATGAATTATCCTCATGATATTGATGTTATTTTACGTCGCAATGTCGATATTTTACAACAATGGATTGAACAGAAAAAAGGACCGTTTGCGCCTGATTTTATTAAAGTGTGGAAAGAACGATATAAAAAGATTCGCAATTATTAAGCATAATAGATGTAATCAGTACACAATTGTTTTATAGTACTTGAGTAATAATAATTAGAGGTTGAAACTACTTTTTAATTACAGATGCTACCGTTTGTAAATTAAGTCTTCAACCTCTATTAATTTTCATAAATAAGCGTAAATGGATGGAGGGGGAACACGAATGATACGACGATATTTAGAGTTCGTGAAACCATATAAATATCGTATATTTGCGACGATAATTATTGGTATTATCAAATTCGGCATACCAATGTTAATACCATTATTAATTAAATATGCTATAGATGGAGTTATTAATAACCATTCGCTATCTACGAATGAAAAATTTCAACATTTAGCAGTGGCGATTGGGATAGCATTATTTATCTTCTTAATTGTTAGACCACCTATTGAATATCTTCGCCAATACTTAGCTCAATGGACAAGTAACAAAATTTTATATGATATTAGAAAGCAATTATATAATCACTTGCAAGCATTAAGTGCAAGATTCTATGCGAATAATCAAGTCGGCCAAGTTATTTCACGAGTAATTAATGATGTGGAACAAACTAAAGATTTCATTCTTACTGGTCTGATGAATATATGGTTAGACTGTGTAACTATTATTATTGCTCTTTCTATTATGTTCTTTTTAGATGTTAAATTAACGTTAGCAGCAATTTTCATCTTCCCATTTTATATTTTAACCGTCTATTTCTTCTTCGAACGTTTAAGACAGTTAACACGCAAACGTTCACAAGCACTTGCAGAGGTACAAGGATTTCTACATGAGCGTGTACAAGGGATGTCAGTTATTAAAAGTTTCGCTATTGAAGACAACGAAGCGAAAAATTTTGATCACAGAAATCAAAATTTCTTAACTAAAGCTTTTCAACATACTTCATGGAACGCGTATTCATTTGCAGCTATTAATACGGTAACAGACTTAGGACCAATTATTGTTATTGGTGTCGGGGCTTATCTAGCTATTAATGGTTCAATCACTGTTGGTACATTAGCTGCTTTCGTCGGATATTTGGAACAATTATTTGGACCGTTAAGAAGATTAGTTGCTTCGTTTACAACGTTAACGCAAAGCTTTGCCTCAATGGACAGGGTCTTCCAATTAATGGATGAAGATTATGACATCAAAAATGGCATCGGTGCTCAACCTTTTGAAATTAAACAGGGACATATTGAATTAAAAAATGTAAGTTTTAAATATAATGACGATGAGTCCCTTATTTTAAAAAATATTAACTTAAATATTGAGCGTGGAGATACTGTAGCTTTCGTCGGTATGAGTGGTGGCGGTAAATCAACATTAATCAATCTTATTCCTCGATTCTACGATGTGACTCAAGGTGAGATTCTTATAGATAATCACAATATTAAAGACTTTTTAACTGGTAGCTTAAGAAATCAGATTGGCTTAGTGCAACAAGATAATGTTTTATTCTCAGATACTGTAAGAGAAAATATTTTATTAGGTCGACCAGATGCTACAGAAGAGGAAGTGATTGAAGCGGCTAAAATGGCAAATGCTCATGACTTCATTATGAATCTTCCTCAAGGTTACGATACTGAAGTAGGGGAACGCGGTGTTAAACTTTCTGGTGGACAAAAACAACGTCTTTCTATTGCACGTATATTTTTAAATAATCCGCCTATTTTAATTCTAGACGAAGCAACAAGTGCACTCGATCTAGAAAGCGAAGCAATTATTCAAGAAGCTTTAGATGTTCTAAGTAAAGATAGAACAACTTTAATTGTGGCGCATAGACTTTCAACTATTACTCATGCTGATAAAATTATTGTTATGCAAAATGGACAAATAGTTGAAACCGGCACACATGATGAACTTATTGCTAAAAAAGGCGCGTATGAACATCTATATAGCATTCAAAACTTATAATAAAAAAATCCGCTTATTAAGTTTAATCACTTAGTAAGCGGAATTTTGTTTATCAGTAGAAAATCATAAATCAAAATCTTCATCAGCAATATCAATATCAGTATCGTTACGATGATAAGTGAAGAAACTTAATCGTAATCTATCAAGATGTTCTAAGAAGTAACGATATTCTTTGATTGCAGAAATGATTTGCATAATATTTGAATATGAATACTCAGTTTGATAAGGATTTTGAATTAATTGTTGTTGGAAAGCATCCATTAAATCTTTCTTTTGAGGATTTATAATCTGATTATCAAAGTGTTCAACATTATACTTTGCTTTCTTAGACAAGCTTTTTAAAATTTGTTCATGATATGCAGTTAACGAATCTAATTCTAATTTAATTTGGAAGATTAAATTGTGATTCACGTGATGTAAGTCATTTTGGTAACGTGACATTCGATTTAATACTTCATAAGCTTGTCTTGTAGTACCAACAACTTCTTTAAATAGGATTTTCTTTCTATTTTGTTGAAAAGCAGTTTTACGCGTTAATGCTTTTTCTTCTACGTAGTAATTAAAAATTTGTTCTAATTTTGTAATGCGAGAATCTATTTGTTCACCATCTTCTTTAATCTGATGATAGTCAGAGGCATCATTCAACACAAGTTTGAACCAAATAAATATATCTGAAGCAATATTAACGGAATTATGATATATTTTGGTTTCAAATTTAGGTGGTAAAAAAATCAAGTTAACGATTGAAGCACTCAGTACACCAATCATAACTAGGATAAATCTAAAGGTAGCTGCTACATAAAATGATCCAGTGTGTTGCCCCATAATAATGAGGGCAGTTACACCTGCTAAAGTAGCAACATGCGCTAAATTAATCTTGTATAAAATAGCGATTAATAATATAACTGTTACACCCATAATAACAATATTTTTACCAAATATTGTTACCATAATTACTGCAAGGATTGCGCCAATGACATTACCTGTAGCTTGCTCAGAGATTGTTTTAATTGAGCGATAGATATTAGGTTGCATAGCAACAATCGCACTAATACCCGCTACAGATTTTAAACCAACGTTATCAGGTAAAAAAGAAGCTATGAACAGAGCAAGGATAATTGCGATTCCAGTTTTTAATATACGAGCTCCTAGCCTCAACTATAACGCTCCTTTTAAAGAAATAATTTTAATTTAGTATACAACCGAATCTTTATTCTATACAAGTTTTTATCCTAAATAAATTAAAATAGCCTATTAAATTGTTATTAGAATGTGAAAACAACAATTTAATAGGCTTAATTTTTTTAATCTTAAGTTTTATTTCATTTGGCTAAATGCGTAATCAGCCGCTTCTAATGTTTTGTCAATATCTTCTTCTGTATGTTCAGTAGTTAAGAACCAAGCTTCGAATTTAGAAGGTGCTAAATTAATACCTTGGTTTAACATTAATTTAAAGAATTTAGCAAATGCTTCGCCATCGGAATTTTCTACTTGTTCGTAGTGCGTAATTTTTTCATCTGTGAAGTATAGAGTTAATGAACCATAAACACGGTTAATCGTAGCGGTAATATTATGTTTTTCAATTAACTTATTTAATCCATCTTCTAATCGTTTACCTAGGGCATCTAATTTTTCATAAACTCCATCTTGTTCTAAAACTTCTAATAATGCAATACCTGCTCTCATTGAAAGAGGATTACCAGCCATAGTACCAGCTTGATAAGCAGGGCCTAGTGGTGCAACATGTTCCATGATATCTTGACGGCCGCCATAGCCACCGATTGGTAAACCACCACCGATAATTTTACCGAAAGCTGTTAAATCAGGATAAACATTTAATAAATCTTGAGCGGCACCATAATGGAAGCGGAAGGCAGTGATTACTTCATCATAAATAACTAATGCCCCATAATCATGTGTGATCTTATTTACTTCTTCTAAAAATCCTGGTTGAGGTTCTACCATACCGAAGTTACCAACGATAGGTTCAACTAATACTGCAGCCACTTCATCGCCCCAATGTTTCATAGCTTCTCGGTAAGACTCAACATCATTAAACGGAACGGTGATGACTTCTCTAGCTACACTTTCTGGTACACCAGAAGAGTCTGGAGAGCCCAGTTGTGAAGGACCACTACCAGCAGCTACTAATACTAAATCAGAGTGACCATGATATGAACCTGCAAATTTAATAATCTTGTTACGTTTAGTATAAGCACGTGCAACACGGATAGTAGTCATTACCGCTTCAGTACCAGAGTTAACAAAACGAATTTTTTCGAATGAAGGGATAGCTTCACGTAATTTTTTACTAAAATCAATTTCTAACTCAGTAGGCGTACCATATAATACACCTTTAGCTGCTTGATCTTGAATTGCTTGAGTAATATGAGGATGCGCATGTCCAGTAATAATTGGACCATATGCTTGTAAATAATCGATAAATTTATTGCCATCTACATCATATAAATATGCGCCATGACCTTCGCGCATAACTACTGGGGCACCGCCGCCAACTGCTTTATAAGAACGAGAAGGCGAATTAACTCCACCTAAAATATACTCATTAGATAACTTTTGAAGACGTTCACTCTCAGTGAATTTCATTTAGTATCAACCTCTCTTATTTTAATAATATTCATTACTATCGTATCATATAACTAATAATAAGAAGAAATAGGTGAGATTATGTTAAATAAAGGTGAACAATTTCCAGAATTTAAATTAGAAAATCAAAATGGCGAATGGATAACTAATGAAACGCTTAAAGGCAATAAAGCAATCTTATATTTTTATCCAAGAGACAATACGCCGACTTGCACTACCGAAGCATGTGATTTTAGAGATAATATAGCATTATTTAATGATATGGATGTCCAAGTTTATGGCATTAGTGGAGATTCTAAGAAAAAACATCAAAATTTTATTAACAAACATAATTTGAATTTTGATTTATTAGTAGATGAAGATTATCAACTATCTAAAGCTACTGGCGTTTATCAATTGAAAAAATCATTTGGCAAAGAAAGTATGGGGATTGTACGTACTACGTTTGTAATTGATGAAGACGGTTATATTATAGATGTCATTGAAAAAGTGAAAGTTAAAACACAATTAGATGAGCTTAAACAAATATTGGGGTGAACTCTATGAAAATCGTTAGCTTGAAGAGACTTGGAGATATAGAAAGTGAGTTGAAAAATAAATATCCAGATTTGGAATTTTCATTTTTCAAAAAAGCAGAAGAAATACCTGAAGAATTAAAAAAAGAGTTGGATATATTAATTGGCTACTCTAGTGGCGTTGACAAAGCGTTTATAGAGTCATGTCCAAATTTAAAATGGATAGCATGGTACGCTACTGGTGTTAATAATCTACCATTAGATTATATAAAAGAACGTGACATCGTCTTAACTAATACAAGAGGTGTGCAAGCTAAGCAATTAGCTGAATTTATCTTAGCGTTTATACTAGATGATTATAAAAAAATGCGTACATCATATATTTATCAAAAAGAGCATAAATATGACTCTACATTAACTGGTAGACGTATAGATGGAGAGAAAATTTTGTTCTTAGGTACAGGGGCAATTGCACAACGTGCAGTTAAACTACTATCGCCATTCGATGTGGAAATAGTAGGAGTAAGTAAATCAGGTAGAGAAAAAACTGGATTTACTGAAACTTATAAAATTGAAGATTTAGACAATGTGATAGGGAAAGCAGATATTGTTATTAATTCTCTCCCAGAAACACAAGAAACATATCATTTACTAAATCAATCACATTTTGAAAAAATGAAAGATGAAGCACTCTTTATCAATGTAGGTAGAGGAACGATAGTTGCTCAAGAAGATATAGTTGAAGTACTGAAGAATAAATTGATTCGTCATGCCTATTTAGATGTATTTGAAAATGAACCCCTTGAAGCGGATAATCCATTGTACGATCTGGATAATGTGACGATTACTGCCCATATAACTGGCAATGATATAAATATCAAAAAAGACGCTACAGAGATATTTGAGAGAAATTTAGATGATTTTCTCAATAAGAATGAAGTAAATGAGAATAGAGTAGATTTAGATAAGGGATACTAGCCGAAAAATACCGTACTTATTGACAGCGCGCTTTCTTAACAGTTATATTAATATTAAGTAATAATTATTATTAAGTAGAAAGATGGTGAATTCAATGAGTGCAGAATTAGAGTCTATAGAACATGAACTTGAAGAATCAATTGCAGCTTTAAGAAAAGCAGGAATCAGAATTACACCACAAAGACAAGCAATTATTCGTTATCTAATTACTTCTCATTCTCATCCAACAGCGGATGAAATTTATCAAGCACTTTCACCTGATTTTCCAAATATTAGTGTTGCGACGATTTATAACAATCTTAGAGTGTTTAAAAGCATTGGCATTGTAAAAGAATTAACGTACGGAGATGCTTCAAGCAGATTCGACTTTAATACACATAATCATTATCATGTTATTTGTGAAAAATGTGGTAAGATAGTCGATTTTCATTATCCGCAATTAGATGAAGTGGAACAACTTGCTCAACATATAACTGAATTTGACGTAACACATCATCGCATGGAAATATACGGGCTATGTAAAGAATGCAAAGGTAAAGAAGAACAGTAAATATAATTTAATCGTTATTAAATTTAGAAGACTAGAACAATGATTTGTTCTAGTCTTTTTTGTTAGAGAAACTTATTAAATAAGAGAGAAATAACTTTGTAAGGTATAAAGGGTGGAAATAAACATCTAAAGTCATATACCTCTCTAAAGAAAGAAAAGTAAATAAAGATATTGAAATAGTAGATAAATAATACTAAGTTTGAGAAAGTTAAGTTTAATATATGAAGGCGTTCGTTAATGAAGATCCTTAAAATAGAATGATAATATTGCTTAAGACAATTTTTATTGATCAGCACTCATTACTATGATGTTAATTGAAAAAAATAAAAAATAGAAAAAACTTATTTATATTATAGAAGAGATAATGAGTGTATTGACATTGTATTAACAATGAAAATGGCTTAAAAATAAAAGAAAATAACTAGTTTTTTAATGTAATTAGTATAAAATATACTCTTTATAATTAAAGGATACATTCCATGTGAAATATTAAACTTATTTTTGTCTTGTATATGATTGACGTTCTAAATTAATCTTGCTATTATATAAAAGTCGTCAAAAACACATAACATTTCCTTGAAAGGCAAAGTTAAGTTTTTTAAATTAATGTTAAGAAAGTGTAATTTTGACTATTGAAAACAAAACAAAAACATTATAAGATATTAAATGTTGAAATAATCAATTAAGTTTTTGAACTGATAAAAAATTAAAAAAGTTCTTGACATGAGATATTGATTGTTGATATAATTAATAAATGTAATTGTTAAAAATGAACATTGAAAACTGAATGACAATATGTCAACGTTAATTCCAATAAATGTAACGATAAGTTACAAACACTATTTAGTTTTATGA
>NZ_PPRD01000059.1 GCF_002902575.1 Staphylococcus croceilyticus
GTATTGTAAATAAAGAAGCCAGTAAATGAATTTATAAAAAACTCATTTACTGGCATTTTTGCTAGGAATTATGTCCCAGCCTCTTTTAAACTTTATTCGTTAAAAAATTCTTTAATTGCTTGTTTGTTCTTCTCTTTATCAATATCAAGTGCGCTTCCATCATTATTAGTGTCTATATTTTGATATGAGTTTTTAACAGGGACAGTTAATGACTGTACGTCTTTATCCCCTCTAATACCAAAATTTATACCGGTTTGGAAAATAGCAGAGTTAGGTATATTTGTATTAACATATCCTCTTAGTATACCTGCAACTTTAGGCAACTTAACTATCGAATCTGGTGTAATTAATTGTTGTTTTAATGTTTGCATGACCTGTTGTTGACGTCTAACTCGACCAAAGTCACCTTCTTCATCGTGTCTGAATCTAGCATAACCAAGTAATTCTTTACCATTCAAACGATGACGTCCTTTTTTTAATGATACACCAATATTTTCAGACATATCCTTTTCAACATTAATTGGTACACCATTAGGCTCTAATTCATCAATCATTTTTTCAAAACCTGTAAAATCAATTACAGCATAATATTCAGGATTAATGCCTAAATTTTTATTTAATGTCTGACGTAATAATTCAGGTCCACCAAGTGAATAAGCTGCATTAATTTTATAATTCTGATAGCCAGGTATTTCTGCATAAATATCACGCATAACGGACATCATTTTCATTTTTTTATGAATATAATCATATTGGACAACCATGATAGAATCTGAGCGAGATTTACCACCATTCGCTTGGTCTGCGCCGAGTACAAGTACCGATATTTTTCCATCATTCTTTACTGGACCATTAAATTGATGTATCTTCACATCTTTAGCATGCTCTTTTGCATAATTTAAGCCGCTTCGATAACTATGTATCACATAAATCACTATCGCCAACAATATTACTAATAGTATTAATAATATAAAAGGTAATTTACGAAGTCTTTTTTTCTTGCGTCGTTTAGAAGGTGTTTGATTGTATGATTGTCTACTTAATTGTGTCTTATCCTTCTCGTCTGTCATATTTACCTACCTTATGTTTAAAATCTTCAAAATTATATATCTATGTACTATAATTTATATATACTAAAGTTAAAGAACTTACCTTAAAAAATCAAGTAATTTTTAGATAAATAGGACTAAGGTCTAATGAAAGGATGGCGTAAATGAATATTAATACAGCATATTTTGCTGGTGGGTGTTTCTGGTGCATGACCAAACCTTTCGATCAATTCGATGGCATAGAAACAATTACCTCTGGATATATGGGAGGTACAACAGACAATCCTACCTATGAAGAAGTGAAAAGCGGTACAACCGGCCATTATGAAACCGTAAAAGTTGAATATGATGTAGCGCTATTCTCATATAATAAATTATTAGAAATCTTCTTTTCAGTGATTGATCCTTTAGATGCTGAAGGACAATTCCAAGATAGAGGTTCACAATATAAAACCGCTATTTTCTATACTAATGAAGATCAAAAGAAACTTGCTGAAGCATACATTCAACAGTTACAAGATACATTACATGCTGAGAAAGCAATTGCTACAAAGATATTACCCGCTTCAACCTTTTACAAAGCTGAAGAATATCATCAAGATTTTTATAAAAAGAATCCAGAACGTTATGCAAAAGAACAGCAAGATCGCGCAAACTATAAATCCAACTTATAAGCTAAAAAAGACATCCATACTAAGCGTTTAATCAATTACACTTCAGTAGGATGTCTTCTTTTATATCAACTTAATTATTTGTGTCTAATAACTCTCATGACTTTCATCATGCTAGATACTAATGAACTATCTCTACGATAAACTAAAAATCTTGGTTCCCAATTAGGGCTATACTTTTCCTTATACTTACGCAAGCCTTGGAAGCGATATAAACCATTAAAGTGTTCAAACACACGACTTGCAACACGCTCTCTAGGATACGCGTAATCTAACTGTCCTACATTAGATAAAGTTGCCATTCCCATGTTAAACGCTTTATAGCCTTTCTCTTTACCCCATAACAGCATATGCAAGTATAAGCCATCCATTAATGGTAAATCTAAATCTGGTAACCATCTAATTAAGTCTACTGAAATAGCTTCGTTATAATGGGTTGGCATTAAACTACAGAACGCAATAATCTTACCTTCTTCATTCTTCATAATACCAATAGGTGCTTCTTTTAAATAGTCTTCTGTAAACTGACCTACAGAGAAATGCATTTCATTACGACCATCTAACCATTGGTCACTTACCACTTTAAGTTCATTAAATAATTCTTTTGAAAATGGAGGTTCAACAATTTCAAATTGAATATTTAAATCACTAAATTTATTTAACGTTGCACGGAAGCCTCGACGCTTCTTACCAGAAGTTGTAAATTGCGTTAAGTCAATAATAGCTTCTTCTCCAAGTTTGAAAAATTGATTTCCAAAGTTGTGATACAGTGGCATGAATCTATCAGAAACTTGATAGAAAATAATGTCATAACCTAACTTTTCAGCATAATTATAAAACTCAATTAATAAAGATTGGAATGATGCCGTATCTCCAATAGGATCACCTAAGACGACTAATGCATTAGATTTATAACGATACATTAAGAAAGCTTGTTCGTTCTCATGCATAAAGATGTCTTTATCTCCACTATAGATTAAATGACTGAGATAATTACCGCCATAGGTTTCGATAATAGATTGACATTGAGATAAATCTTCAACTTTATGTGGTCTAGTAAAACGAATTTCTAATAACCATTCGATAAGCCCTACAATAATGATTACTACTAAAATCGTTAACCAGAAGTAGTATTTTAATAATGATGTATCCATCTCAATATGATAAATATCTAAAGCATATAATGTTTCTGAGATAATTAAATGATTAATGTATAAAACGATAATGCTAAATAGTAACGTTAATAATAAATTTCTTAATCTAAATGGACGTTTTAACACTCTAGCACGACGATACGCTAAAATAAGCAAGATAAAGATAAGTACTAACCACGCTAGCAATATGAATGAAGCGTACGTATAAATCGTTGCAACAAAGATTAAAATTAACGCAATCATTACAAAGATAATCGCTCTTCTACTTTGTTTAAAAATACCTTTGACATTAATCAATAAGATTAAACAAGCACTTGTATGAATGGATAACACAATATAATAAATAAAGTGATTAGCATCATAAAGGCCATCATACACAATAGTAATATTATTAATAAAGAAGATAATACTTGTTAGTAATACGAGAATTGATAATGCGAATGAAGGAATCTTCGACACGATATCCTTTTGATAAGAAAATAAAAATGATGTAACATCTTTAGCTGGTGCATAATATCTAGATTCTTCAAAATATTTACGTGCAGAAGAACCAAATTCAAAGGTAGATAGAATAAGTGCGATAATTACCGGCACGAAATAATAAGCGAAACGATATAGTAATAATGCTAATAAAACTTTCTCTTCTGGTACGCCAAGAGATTTCAAGCCAAGTAAAACAACTAAATCGAACGCCCCAAAGCCCCCAGGTATAAAACTGACAAGTCCAGCTAAAGCGGCAATGATAAAGATACCGATAACGGTCATAAACGCTACATGGCTGTTAACAATCACAGTAGATAAGTAAAGCACTACCGCTGCTGCTATCCATTCCACGCTCGAAACTAACGTACAATAAACACCTAAAAATTTATTGCGTTGATCAATAGGTTTGATGATGGTGTAAGCAATAAATATTGGTAAGAATAAAGCAACAACATATAATATCCATCTTACCCAACTAATTTTATTTAGAATATGAGAAGCATTAAAGATATGTAATACGACTAATATAGAAAGTAAACTTAATCCTGTTAACATGGATACAAGAATAATTGAAATCGCATGAACGAGTTTCTTTCTATCAGATGTATAATTTTTATATACAAATGCTCTAAATCCTGCTCCGATAAAACCACCAAAACCTACAATTGCATTGAACGCATTAATGATATAACTCAATCTAAAGACTCTCGACAGTGCGATATCGAGTTTAAGTGCTTTAACAAGTATTAAATCATAGAGACTTAGTAATATCATTGAAGCGCCACCACAAATAAATAATCCAATTAAATGCCAGCGATTGATTTTACCAAATGATTCTAATGTTTCTTTAAAATTAATATTAGCTAACTCGTGATATAACGTAACCACTACGGCAATAAATAACACAGCTGCAAATACAAATTTTAATATTGATAAAATTCTATTTTTAAATTCTTCAGTCATTATTTCACTTCTATCCTTTATCTTAAGTTAATTTAAAATATATCATACCTTTTTTAGAATGAACATATACTGATACTGTAATTAAGCTAACAGTATTGTAATGTAAATCCTTCTTATACTGAGTGAATTAACCCCCTTTTATTAGATAAATTAAAAAAGTCACAACAAATGAAAACTCACTTGTCATGACTTTAAACATTAAATTATTCTGCTTCAGTAAAATCTTTATGTTCTTCTTGTTTAATTTCGTATTGACCAGCATCCTCACCATAATACTTATTATAACGACGTTTAAATAATAAGAAGAGATGTGATACTAACACTTTCAAGATAGCATATCCAGGAATACCTAGTATAACCCCTACAATACCGAGTAAATTTCCAGCACTTAATAAGATAAAGATGATTGTAAGTGGATGGATTTTCAATGTTTTACCCATAATATTTGGAGAAATGAAGTGTCCTTCAATAAATTGAACAAGTGTCCATACGATAATCAATTTTAATAGCATAAATGGAGAAGTGATTATTGCAATAACGATAGCTGGTGAAATCGCAATTGTTGGACCTAGATAAGGTACAACACTTGTAACCGCTGCGATTGAAGCTAATACTAAACCGTAATCTAGTCCAATAATGCTATAACCGATAAATAATAAGATACCAATACAGAATGATACGATAATTTGTCCTTGAATATATGAACCAACTTGCACGCTCATTTTTTCAATTAAATCATGGTAATCTTTTCTGAATTTTGGCGGCATTACCTTAGTACTAAAGTCTTTAAACTTATGTCCATCTTTTAACATAAAGAATAATACGAACGGTGTCGTTACAATAACAACGCCAACATTAGCGATTGTTTCAGCAAACGACATAATTTTAGTACTAAATCCATCGAAATAGTTTGAAACGAGTGTAGGCACTTTATTTGAGAACGAGTCTAATCCATCTTGTATCTGACCATAAAATGAAGATAGGAATGAAAAATGAGTCACTTTATCAATTAATCCGTTAAATTTTTCAACATATTTCGGGAAGTTATTAACTAATCGCGTAATTTGATCCCCGATAACTGGAATTAATAAGTTAACAATTAAAGTAGCGCCACCTGCAATGACTAAAAAGATAATGATAATACCAAGTAATCTTGGAATATTATATCGTTCCATCAAATTAATAATCGGATTAATTAAATAGAATAAAATAAGTGACACTATAATAGGTGCTACAATTGTATTAAATACAATGATAAAGGGATGAAAAACATAAGACACTTTATCAAAAATAAATATTACAATACCGAGTAACACAAGTGAACCTAGGGCAAATATTAAATCTTTGCCTCCTAAAAATTTCATAAAACGCGTTTCAGAAAAGCTAAGTTTTTTCGACTTCTTTTCATCCACTGGTTGTTGTTCAGTTGCCATGTTTTTCACCATACCTTAACTAACAAATATAAACTTTTGAATGATTTAAGCGAGGCTTAAATGTAAACTTCAACTAATAATCATCATAACATGAAATAACTCAATTTGTATTTATGTTTTACGTAGTGATTTGAGTTTCGAAATGATAAATATGTAATGTTAAATATACTATTTCAGACTCATCTACGGTAACATTAATATGTTTTTGAATCATTTTAGAGATTTTAAATGCTGTATTATAACAATTGGCATAATGTTGTTTAACCATATCGATAAAGACCTCTTGCGCTTGAAGATGTTCTTGTTTATTCAATCTGCGTATAAGGAATTGAATATGTCTAATAAATCTTTGATATTGTACGGTTTGATTATTAATTTTATGGCCTAAATCATTCTCAATAATTAAAATACTCTTACTGATTAATTTATTAATTAGTGACATTTCATGAATGGATAAATCTTCAGTATTAGAAGCAATATGAAGGGCTATAAAGCCTATTTCATCAAGAGGAAATTCAACATCTAACCGTTTATTCAATCGCTCTATTACTTGGCTGGCGATAGTGTAAGCATCGCTATATAAATGCATGGTTTCCATTGCGAAAGGATTATTTATCACTTGATTTTGTTTAAGTCTTTTATATGCAAAAATAATATGATCAGTTAATGCTACAACTAAATTTTTATCATCAGTCGTATTAATTTTACTTGTAATAAAATTAACCGCCTCAATAATAGCTTGTATGATGTCTTCATTAGCTAATTCTATTAGAGATTTATAATATTCTTGTTGTTGCTTTTGCTCTAATTTATATACTTTTTCAATTGAAGCATTATCATCTAGCATCATGCCAGGCTTTTTATTAAATCCGATACCTTTACCTATCAGAATGACCTCTTGTTGATTATTATTAGTGCATATGATGACGTTATTATTTAAGGTCTTAGAAATGTAATACTCGCTCATCATAATCACCTTTCTTTTTTATGATTAAAATTATATAGCTAAACACTATAATTGAAAAGATATCTCACTTAAATCAAAAATACCCCTTTCAAAGTACTTTCTTCCATAGGAAAAAGCTTACTCTGAAAGGGGTATATCATTATAATGAAACTAATATTTTAAAATTATAACTTAGTATTTTTTAGGAATCTTATTTTCTCGACCCCATGTTTCAATACCGAATAAGTTAATTTCTAAATTCTCAGGTTTGAATACAGGTTTCTGACCTGCTTTACGTTGACGTTGGTAATCTTTAATCACTGCGATAGCTATATTTGACAATCCTATAATTGAAACTAAGTTAACAATAGCCATTAAGCCCATGAATAAGTCGGCAGTACTCCATACAGTTTCAGTTTTAACAACTGCACCTACGAATACTAGCACAACAACTAAACATCTAAAGATGAATAATACTACTTTATTGTTAGATAAGAATTCAATATTAGATTGGCCGTAATAATAGTTACCTACTACAGATGAGAACGCAAATAACGTAATCGCTATAGTTAGGAAAATACCACCTGCTGAACCTAAATGTTCATTCAATGCAGATTGTGTTACTTCAACACCTTGAGGTGCATTATCGCCAAATTTTAAACCAGAATATAATAAAATCATGATTGCAGTCGCTGTACATACTAACATTGTGTCAAAGAATACACCTAGTGATTGAATTAAACCTTGTTTCACAGGATGAGGTACTGCTGCAGTCGCTGCTGCGTTAGGGGCAGAACCCATACCAGCTTCGTTAGAGAATAATCCACGTTTAACACCTTGTAAAATAGCAGCGCCAACTGCTCCGCCTGTAACTTGTTCTATACCAAATGCACTTTTAATAATTGTACCAATCATTGGAATAATTTGATCAATGTTTAAAAGTAAAATAACTAAAACCATACCAATATAAATAATAGCCATAATAGGTACAATTAATGATGATAACGTCGCGATACTACGCACGCCACCAAAGATAATGATTGCAGTAATAACAGCTAAGATAATACCTGTGATAATAGGACTTACATTATATTGTGTTTTTAAAGATTCAGCAATTGTGTTTGATTGAACCGTATTAAATACAAATGCAAAGGTCACTGTAATTAAAATAGCAAATACGATACCTAACCATTTTTGGTTTAAACCTTTAGTTATGTAATATGCTGGACCTCCGCGGAAGCCACCTTCTTTATCATGTACTTTATAAACTTGTGCTAAAGTTGCTTCTACAAAGGCACTTGCTGCACCGATAAAAGCAATCACCCACATCCAAAATACCGCACCAGGACCACCCAATACAATTGCTGTAGCTACACCGGCAATATTACCAGTACCTACACGTGATCCGGCACTAATCGCAAATGCTTGGAATGGAGAAATACCTTTTTCCCCACTATTTAAAGTTTCAGGTTTCTCTGTTAAAGCTCTAAACATTTCAGGTAACATACGTAACTGAATAAATTTAGAACTAATAGTGAAGAACACACCTACCGTTAATAATAGTCCAATAAGATATTGAGACCATATTAAATCATTTCCTACCTGAACAATCGATTTGAACCATCCAGGAATTAAACTATCAAAATCGCTCAATGAAATCCCTCTAATCTCTTTTTTTAAATAAAATCTTAAATACACTACAAGAGATTTATATTAAATTGAATAAAATCATCAAGCACCGTTAATTACTCGCATACCTTTAAATATTTACTCAAAAACAATATAAATCTCTTGTTAATTATTAAATGTTAAAATAACAAATTTAAGTTTATCATCTTATGAATAACTTGAAAATATAAAATATCAAATTTTATTCACTAATTGTCATGTCTAAAACGTCTCCAAACTCATTTGTATCTACAATAAATGAGCCATTTGTATACTGTTCAGAAACATGAATATCGGAAATCTGTCCTGTTTCAGAATGAGTTGCTGAAACTAAAGTATAGGTTTCTTCGTTTCTAACTACATGACCCGCTACAAGACGATGCGGATTTTTCTTTAATTCTTTAAGTAATGTGATACCTCTTTGCGCACGTTTAGCTTCTTGTAAAACCATAAACTTAATACGTTTCACTGCACCTCTTTGAGTCGCCATAATAATAGTATTGTCTGTGCTTACTGCTTCAGTCATTACGACATAGTCTTCGTCTTTTAAGTTAATCGATTTAACCCCTGCAGCTCTTAAACCAGTATCTGATAATTCAGATGTTGAATACGTTAATGACATACCTTTATGCGTTAATACAGTGATGAGTTGATCTTTACTTAATCGGATAACATTAATCACTTCATCCTTGTCTTTCACTTTCATCGCAACTAACGGCTTATTATAACGCGTGGTCTTAAATAATGGCACACCGCTTCGTTTAATCATGCCGTTACGCGTCGCCATAACGTAATATGCGTCATCTTTGAAATCTTTTTCATTATACACATCTACAACCATTTCATCATCTTCTAAAGGCACAATTTGAGATACGTGTTGTCCTAATTCCTTCCAACGTATATCTGCTAACTTATGGACTGGAATAAATAAATATCTACCTTTATTCGTAAATACTAAGGCCGTATCTTGTGTATTAACAGTTTGGTACTTAAGCAGACTGTCGCCATCTTTCAAACCAACTTCAGTGACGCCACTCGCATTGAAACTACGTGTAGATGTACGTTTAATGTAACCTTGACGTGTAACACTTAAGATAACTTCCTCACTAGGCACCATTACTTCTTTATCAATTTTAATTTCTGCGATTTCCGCTTCAATTGTTGATAAACGATCTGACTTAAAGCGTTTTCTAATGTCTGTTAATTCATTTTTGATAACATCCAATAGCGCATCATGATTATCTAAAATATGATGATATTCTTTAATAACTTCTTTTAACTCGTTGAATTCATTTTCAAGTGACACAATATCTGTATTCGTCAAACGGTATAATTGCAACATAACAATCGCTTCCGCTTGTGCTTCAGTGAAATCAAATTTAGCTACTAAATTATCCTTAGCGTCTTTCTTATTTTTAGAACTACGAATTAACTCAATTACTTCGTCTAGAATTGATAAAGCTTTCATTAACCCTTCAACGATATGCATACGCTTCTCAGCATGTTCAAGATCAAATCTCGTACGGTTAGTTACAACATCAATTTGATGGCCAAGATAACTATCAATAATTTGACGAATTCCCATTAATTGAGGACGACCATTGCTAATTGCCACCATATTAAAGTTATAAGCGATTTGTAAATCTGAATTCTTGAAAAGGTAGTTCTTGATAGATTCAGCATTGACATCTTTTTTCAATTCAATAGCAATTCTTAAACCAGTACGGTCTGTCTCATCTCGTACTTCAACTATGCCATCGACCTTTTTATCTGCACGTAACTCATCGATACGTTTAACAAGTGAACTTTTATTAACTTCATACGGTATTTCCGTAACGATTAATTGTTGACGACCATTACGCAATGTTTCTACGTCTACTTTCGAACGTACAATGACTTTACCTTTTCCAGTTTCATAAGCTTTCTTAATACCATCAATACCTTGAACAATGCCGCCAGTTGGGAAATCAGGCCCTTTAATGTATTTCATAAGCTGACTTACTGAAATATCAGGATTATCGATATATTTTAACGTCGCTTGAATAACTTCCCCTAAATTATGAGGAGGAATATCAGTAGCATAACCAGAAGAAATCCCAGTTGATCCATTAACTAATAAATTTGGGAAACGTGCAGGCAATACCATAGGCTCTAACGTTGTATCATCATAGTTAGGTACAAATGATACAGTTTCTTTGTTGATATCACGCACTAATTCTTCAGACAACTGACTTAATTTCGCCTCCGTATAACGCATCGCTGCAGGAGGGTCATTATCAATACTACCGTTATTACCATGCATCTCTATTAAGACATGACGTAATTTCCAGTCCTGACTTAGACGCACCATCGCATCATAAACTGAAGAGTCACCATGTGGATGATATTGACCAATAACATCCCCCACGGTTTTAGCACTTTTACGGAAGTTCTTATCATAAGTATTTCCACTACTAAACATTGCAAATAAAATTCTGCGTTGTACAGGTTTTAGGCCATCACGAACGTCTGGCAACGCACGTTCTTGAATAATATATTTACTATATCTTCCAAAACGATCACCTATCACGTCTTCAAGTGATAAATCTTGAATTATCTCACTCAATTTCCTTCCTCCTCAGTATATTCTTCAGTTTCTAAGAATTGGACCTCAGTATTATCAAGTATACTTTGGTCTTCTTGCATACCAAATTCTACATGACTTTCAATCCATTCACGACGTGGCGCAACTTTATCTCCCATTAACGTCGTTACACGTTTAGATGAACGCATTTCATCTTCAATTTGTACACGGATTAAGGTTCTAGTTTCCGGATTCATTGTAGTTTCCCATAATTGTTCAGGATTCATCTCCCCTAAACCTTTATAACGTTGTAACATAAATCCTTTACCAAGTTTCTTCTGAAGCTTTTCAAGTTCATCATCTGTCCAAGCGTATTCCACTTTCTTAGACTTGCCTTTACCTTTTTCTAATTTATATAACGGTGGTAAAGCGATAAACACTCTACCTGCTTGCACTAGAGGCTTCATATATTTAAAGAAGAACGTTAATAACAATACTTGGATATGCGCACCATCTGTATCGGCATCAGTCATTATAATGACTCTATTATAGTTACTATCCTCTAATTTAAAGTCATTACCAACGCCAGCGCCAATTGTATGAATAATCGTATTGATTTCTTCATTTTTGAAAATGTCTTCAAGACGGGCTTTCTCAGTATTAATAACTTTACCTCTTAACGGCAAGATAGCTTGGAATTTACGATCTCGACCAAGTTTAGCAGAACCTCCGGCAGAGTCACCCTCAACGAGATATAATTCATTCTTATCTGTATTTTTACTTTGGGCAGGTGTTAACTTACCTGATAATAATGTATCTTTACGTTTATTTTTTTTACCAGAACGTGCATCTTCACGTGCTTTACGTGCCGCTTCTCTAGCTTGTTGTGCTTTAATTGCTTTTTTAACAAGTGACTTAGATAATTGTCCTTTTTCTTCTAAATAAAACGGAAGCTTCTCTGAAACTACTGAATCTACGGCACTACGCGCTTCAGATGTACCTAATTTAGATTTTGTTTGCCCTTCGAACTGTAATAATTCTTCAGGAATACGTACTGAAATAACCGCAGTTAAACCTTCACGAATATCATTACCATCTAAGTTCTTATCTTTTTCTTTTAGTTCATTAATGCGTCTTGCATAATCATTAAACACACGTGTCATCGCAGTTTTAAATCCTACTTCGTGTGTCCCACCATCTTTAGTACGCACGTTATTAACGAAACTTAAAATACTTTCAGAATATTGATCGTTATATTGAAAAGCCACATCAACTTCAATGCCATTAGCAGCTCCAGTGAATGTTGTTACATCATGTAATGTCTCTTTCCCTTCGTTAATGTAACTTACAAACTCTTTAATACCTTCTTCATAATGGTATACATCTTCTCTTTCTTTACCGCTTCGTAAATCAGTTAACGTAATTTTAAGATTCTTTAATAAGAAAGCTGATTCTTGTAAACGCTCACTTAACGTATCAAAATTGAATGTTGTTGTAGCTTTAAAAATTTTTGGATCCGGTTTAAATGTAACTTTAGTTCCCGTTCTCTTTGTTTTACCAGCTTTGATTAAACCTGACGCTGGTAAACCACCATCCTTGAAGCTTTGTTTATATATATTACCATCTCTATGTATTTCAACTTCTAACCATTCACTCAACGCATTTACTACTGAGGCACCTACACCATGTAAACCACCAGATGTTTTGTAGCCACCTTGACCAAATTTACCGCCTGCATGTAAGACTGTAAATATCACTTCTACAGTAGGTTTACCTGATGAATGCATACCAGTAGGCATACCACGGCCATTATCTTGAATTGAAATACTATTATCTTGATTGATTGTTACATCAATTTCATTCCCATAACCATTTAATACTTCATCGACGGAGTTATCGACAATTTCATATACTAAATGATGTAATCCTCGCTTATCAGTAGATCCTATATACATTCCTGGACGTTTTCTAACCGCTTCCAATCCTTCTAACACTTGAATAGAATCATCTGAGTAGTGATTTGAATTTTTCGTCGTCAATCTGTTCGCCTCCTACAAACGTACGTTCGTTTTAAAAACTATACAATAGATATTCTTATATAAATTAAGTTAAATTGCAAGTATGAGTTATACACTATAACGATTATTACAAATGTAATAAACATTTTTTCGTTTTCAGTCGTTGTTAACTCATAGATTATGGTAAAATAAATCTAAGTTATTAAAGGATGTGTAAAGTTATATGATGATAGTGCTCATGTTACTTCTTAGCTATCTCATCGGTGCTATTCCTAATGGATATGTTATAGGGAAGCTCTTTTTCAAAAAAGATATAAGACAATTTGGTAGTGGAAATACGGGCGCAACAAATAGTTTCCGTGTGCTTGGTAAACCAGCAGGCTTTATAGTTACTTTCCTAGATATATTCAAAGGATTTATCACTGTATTCTTTCCAATATGGTTTCCAGTGCATGCTGATGGACCGCTTAGCACGTTCTTCACGCACGGTTTAATTGTTGGTCTATTTGCCATTTTAGGTCACGTATATCCTGTTTATCTTAAGTTTAAAGGCGGTAAAGCTGTAGCGACAAGTGCTGGTGTCGTATTAGGGGTTAATCCTATATTATTACTTGTATTAGCTATTATCTTCTTTGGCGTACTTTATCTTTCAAAATATGTTTCACTTTCAAGTATCATTGCAGCAATTAGCTGTGTGATTGGTTCATTATTCATACACGACTATATTTTATTTTGGATGAGTTTATTTGTCTCTATTATCTTAATTGTAAGACACCGAACTAATATTGTAAGAATTTTTAAAGGTGAAGAACCTAAAATTAAATGGATGTAATCTTTTGATACATTATAAAAATAGAAGCGGATGCGTTTTAAATATTATAACTTAGTCTAAAAGTAGACTTTAATCTGAGAGCACTCTGGTAAAATCTTTTGAATTAAATTTGATTTCCAGTTTGCTCTCTTTTCGTATTGTGAAAGGCTTAAGCTTATAAAGTTTTTTAAAAGTTACAATATGTTATAATTTTGACAGTTCTCATAAAAATGATGTTAATTATAAATATATAGGTAATCAAGGAGGATTCTAGAATGAAAATCAAATTATCTGATCAAGCTGTAGAATGGTTTAAAGATGAATTAGATTTACCTGAAGATAATAAAGTTTTACAGTTTTATGTTAGATATGGCGGAGAATTCCAACTTAAACAAGGCTTTAGCCCAGCATTTAGAGTAGAACAACGTGATGATGTTGAAATTGGCTATGAAGAAAATTACAATGGTTTAATTGTAGTGGTTGCAGAAGATGATTTATGGTATTTCGAAGATAGTGAAGTACTTGTAGAAAAAGTAGACCATGATGATGAAATTGCCTATTCTAAAATAAATTAATGATTAAAGAATATTAAAGTTAAGACCATGAGGTAGCAGTTTGATATGCGCTCATGGTCTTTATATTATTGATTAGAAATCTAAATCTTTGCTGTTAGTAATTTCTAAATCTTTACCTTCTTTATTTAACGATTCAACTTTACTATATGTTTCATGCCAATCGGGGAAGTAACGATCTAATCGAATTGGTCTAAAATTGCTGGCTTTCATACAAATAAGTTGAGTTGAGCCAGTTGTAGCTAATTCCCCTTTTTCATTATATACTTCGTAATTATATTGTGAACGTAATCTTGAATAATGCTCTACCCAAGTTTTGATTTTTACTTTCTCAGGATAAAAGATAGATTTTTTATATTGGATTTGTAAATCCATTACTGGCGATATAATGCCTTCTTTTTCCATATCTGCATAACTAAAACCTAACTTACGAATATAATCTGTACGGGCTACTTCAAACCATGTAGCATAATTGCCATGATAGATTACACCCATTTTATCTGTCTCTTGATATCTAGCTTCAATTTCAGTCATACTGTAAATCATAATTTAAGTACCTCTTTTCAAATATCTTCCAACTAATAGTAACATAAAAAAGCCATGCCAACATATAAGTCAGCATGGCTTAATAG
This sequence comes from Staphylococcus croceilyticus, assembly GCF_002902575.1. Taxonomy (GTDB): domain Bacteria; phylum Bacillota; class Bacilli; order Staphylococcales; family Staphylococcaceae; genus Staphylococcus; species Staphylococcus croceilyticus. Next base: position 14,964 of record NZ_PPRD01000059.1, read on the forward strand.
CAATTAATATTATTGTGCTAATTTATTTCTTAATACCATTTGTAAAATACCACCATGACGATAATAATCTAATTCTACTAATGAGTCGAAACGAACGATTGCTTCAAAGTCAACAACCTCGCCATTTTCTTTTTTAGCGTGAACTTTCACAATATCATGTGGTTTTACATCTTCGTTAATATCTACTGAAATTTCTTCTCTACCATCAAGACCTAATGAATTCGCTGAGTCACCATCTTTGAATTGCAATGGTAATACACCCATCATGACTAAGTTAGAACGGTGGATACGTTCGTAACTTTGAGCGATAACAGTTTTAACGCCTAATAAGTTAGTACCTTTAGCAGCCCAGTCACGAGAAGAACCCATACCGTAATCATTACCTGCTAATACAGCTAATCCAGTACCGTCTTCTTTGTATTTCATAGCTGCATCATAAATTGGCATAACTTCATCAGTTGGCCAATAAGTAGTATAACCACCTTCAGTACCTGGCGCTAATTGGTTTTTAATACGGATGTTCGCAAATGTACCTCTTACCATTACTTCATGGTTACCTCGTCGTGAACCATAAGAGTTAAAGTCACGAATTGGCACATCATGGCTTAATAAGTATTTACCTGCTGGTGTATCTTTACCGATAGCACCTGCTGGAGAAATATGGTCAGTAGTTACTGAGTCACCAAATTTACCCATTACACGTAAATCTTTTAATGGTTCAATTGTACCAGGTTCTTTAGATAAACCTTGGAAAAATGTTGGGTTTTGAATGTATGTTGAATTTGGATCGAAGTCATATAATGGTGCATCTGTAACATCGATTTCATTCCACATTTCGTTATTGTTATAAACGTTTTTATATTCTTCTAAGAATAACTCTGGAGTTACGACGCTATCAACCGTATCAGCCACTTCTTGAATTGTAGGCCAAATGTCATTTAAGTATACGTCTTCTCCGTCTTTACCTTTACCGATTGGGTCATTTTGTAAATTGATATCCACTGTACCAGCTAAAGCGTAAGCAACTACTAATTGAGGAGATGCTAAATAGTTAGCTTTAACTAATGGATGAATACGACCTTCGAAGTTACGGTTACCTGATAAAACAGATGTAACTAATAAATCTTCATCTGCAATGGCTTTTTCGATTTCAGGTAATAATGGACCTGAGTTACCGATACATGTTGTACAACCATAACCTACTAAGTTGAAACCTAAATCATCAAGATATTCTTGTAAACCTGAATCACGTAAGTAACCAGTTACTACTTTTGAACCTGGTGCTAATGATGTTTTTACAAATTCAGGTACTTTAAGACCTTTTTCAACAGCTTTCTTAGCCACTAAACCTGCGCCTAACATTACGTATGGGTTAGAAGTGTTTGTACATGATGTGATTGCAGCAATCGCAATATCACCTGTTTTCATTGTAGCTGTTGAGCCATCGTTGAATTGAATTTCAGCTTTCTTATCAAATTCGCTTTCATCTAAACCATGTCCTTGGTTACCTGCTGGAGCAGTAACAGATTTTTCAAATTCTTTTTTCATATCACTTAAGAAAATTAAGTCTTGAGGACGTTTAGGACCTGATAATGAAGCTTCAACTGTTGATAAATCTAAATCAATAACATCAGTGTAAGCTGGATCTTCTTTATCCGCAGTAAAGAACATATTATTTTGTTCTAAGTATGCTTTAACTAATTCAACATGTTCTTCTGAACGACCAGTTAATTTCATGTATTTAAGTGATTCTTCATCTACTGGGAAGAAACCACAAGTTGCACCATATTCTGGAGCCATGTTAGCAATTGTAGCACGGTCAGCTAATGGTAAATCTGCAACACCTGGGCCAAAGAATTCTACAAATTTGCCTACTACACCTTTTTTACGTAGTTCTTGAGTAACACGTAAAGCTAAGTCAGTAGCTGTTGAACCTTGTGGTAAAGAATTGGTTAAACGTACACCGATTACTTCAGGAATTGGGAAATATGATGGTTGTCCAAGCATACCCGCTTCCGCTTCGATACCACCAACGCCCCAACCTAGAACGCCGATACCATTAATCATTGTAGTATGTGAGTCAGTACCTACTAATGTATCAGGAAATGCCGTTTGTTCACCTTCAACATCACGTACATGTACCACATTTGCTAAATATTCTAAGTTAACTTGGTGAACGATACCAGTTGCTGGAGGTACTGCATTGTAGTTATCAAATGCTTTAGTTGCCCAGTTTAAGAATTGATAACGTTCATAGTTTCTTTCAAATTCTAATTTCATATTTCGTTCTAGTGCATCAGGATTAGCGTAGCTATCTACTTGTACTGAGTGGTCGATAACTAAATCTACTGGCACTTCAGGATTGATCTTATTAATATCCCCACCAACATCATTCATCGCTTTACGTAATGATGCTAAATCTACTACTGCTGGAACCCCAGTGAAGTCTTGTAAGATAACACGTGATGGTTTGAAAGGAACTTCTCCTTCATTACCTTTATTGCCGAAATTACCTAAAGCTTTAATATGTTCATCAGTAATAACAAAATCATCTTCTTGTCTTAAAACAGATTCTAATAAAACACGAATTGAATAAGGTAATTTACTGATTTTGGTTAAACCTTGCTCTTCTAAACTTTTTAAATCATAGTAAGTATATGATTTACCATTTACTTCAAACGTTTTTTTAGCTTGTTCTTTTATGTTAGAAGTCATATGTTTATCCCCCTTGAATATTAACATTTTATAATTATATGCCTTTAATTAAATTGTATAATTATATGTTTTTTAAAACAACTCTGTACCTCTAGTTTTCACACTATTTTGCATTCGCTTTTTTAATCGGAGGATATAAGTAATACTTATCATATCTCTCTAGTGCAATAAGTAAATATTATTAATTGAGAATGATTTTCATTGTCAAATATTAATTACTTAAATGTTTACATATAAAAAACCCCGAAAGTGTTATACTTTCGAGGTTTTTTACATAGGATAATCTATTATTCTTTTTCAACTTCAGAAGCTTTATGGACTTCACGTTTTTCTAAAATATCAGAGTCATCATTTTCATGTTGATATTTAATATAATCTTTCATTCTATCTTCGTTAGGTTGTAATGTTAAACCTAAGAATTTACGTTCTTGGTTAGCATCTTTAAAGAAACTAATCATCATCATTATGACGACAAAGGAGAATGGGAAAGCACTAATGATAGCTGCACTTTGAATAGCGTTTAGTGCATCTGGACCATTTCCTCCACCAGCAAGTAATAAAATAAACGCAATTAATGCTTGAGCAATACCCCATGTCACTTTAACTATACTACTTGGTTCAAGTGAGCCGTATGTTGTTTGCATACCAAGCACAAATGTTGCTGAGTCTGCAGAAGTAATAAAGAATGAAGCAATTAATACTAACGCGATCATTGATAATACCATGCCTAATGGAATATGGTTAAACACGCCAAACAATTGAGTTTCTGGTGTCATTTTGAATAAATCAGGATGTTTTTTACCTGTTTCAATACCTAAAACACCAAATACACTGAACCATAAGAAACTTACAATTGCAGGCACTAATAATACGCCTGAGATGAATTCACGAATTGAACGTCCTTTAGATACACGTGCAATGAATACACCTACGAATGGGCTCCAGCTTAACCACCAGCCCCAATAATAAAGTGTCCATGAAGACATCCATTCACGTTTTTGACCATTTAATGCTGCAGTATCAAAACTATTAAATAAGAAAGTATTTAGTAAACTACCAGTTGAACTAGTAAACATATTTAATATTAATACTGTTGGTCCAATAATTAAAACAGCAATCATTAATACTGTTCCTAAACCAATATTTAGGTTACTTAAGTATTGGATACCTTTGCTAAGTCCTGACCAAGCACTAGCAATGAATAAAATAGTTACAACAACGATGATAATTGATTGTACCCAAACATTGTTTGGAATACCAAATAGATAGTTAAGACCACCGTTAATTTGTAAGGCACCCATACCTAGAGAAACCGCAACACCTACAACAGTTGCGAATACTGAAAGTACGTCAATAATGGTACCGATTGGTCCTTCAACTTTATCACCTAAAATTGGACGAAGCGTTCTTGAAATTAAACCTGGTTCATCTTTTCTAAATTGAGAATAAGCTAAGGCAAGCGCAACAACGCCGTATACTGCCCAAGCGTGGAATCCCCAGTGGAAGAATGTTGAACGTAACGCTTCGGTATAGGCTTCAGTCGTTTTAGGATCAGCATTTGGTGGTGAAGCGAAATCAGCCATTGGCTCAGCTGCACCGTAGAATACTAATCCAATTCCCATTCCTGCACTGAATAACATAGCAAACCAAGAAATTGTATTAAATTCTGGTTTATCCCCCGGTTTACCAAGCTTAAGTTTACCGATTGGACTAAAAATTAAAAATATACAAAAGAACACGATTACTGTAGTCAAAATCATGTAATACCAGCCAAGTTTATTAGTGATCCATCCACTTATATCGCTAGTAACGGAGTCGAATTGTTCAGGTAAAATAGCCCCTATTAATACAACAATTGCGACTACAATCGCACTATAGATAAAAACTGGCGAAAACTTCTTTCCTTTTTTGTTTCCTTCAGAAGAAGAATTCATAATAAATATACTCCTTTCATTCCCATATTAAATTTTCAAAGTGCGTAGAAATAATATAACTTTATTTCAATAACTCTAATTAATAGGATAACAAAGGCGTTTTTCTTTAGCAAATTCCATTAAAAATATGTTTTACTAAATATTTTATATGATGTATAATATATTTTATTCTGTATGAATGAAAGGAGTTTTTCATATGTTAAAAGAATTTAAGGAATTTGCCTTAAAGGGTAATGTATTAGATTTAGCTATTGCTGTTGTTATGGGGGCAGCTTTTAATAAAATCGTTACATCATTAGTTAACTACATCATTATGCCTTTAATCGGTAAAATCTTTGGGTCAGTTGACTTTGCTAAAGATTGGGAATTTTGGGGAATTAAATATGGTCTATTCATTCAATCAATAATTGATTTTATTATTGTTGCAGCGGCTTTATTTATCTTCGTAAAAATTGCTAATACACTTATGAGAAAAGAAGCACCTGAAGAAGAGGAAGAGATTGAAGCTAATACAGTATTATTAACTGAAATCCGTGACTTATTAAGACAAAAATAATTGTTACATATAAAAAGACATCTTAATATCTATACATCTCACTAAGTATAGATACTATGATGTCTTTTTATTTTTTAGTATTTATTGTTGTGGTGTTAATGCCATTTAAATTGAGTGCTACTTTGATATTGATTGGTTTTCACTTCAAGTATAAGCGGAATACGTTGTTTTAATTCGCTGACATGCGAAATAATTCCTACCATTCTTCCAGAAGTTTGTAATTTCATTAAAGTATCTAACGCTGTTTCTAGTGTTTCTTGGTCTAATGTACCAAAGCCTTCGTCAATAAACATAGAATCTAAAGTAATACCACCGGATTCTTGTTGAACCACTTCGCTTAATCCCAGTGCCAAAGCTAGAGAAGCTTGGAATGTTTCTCCACCTGATAAAGAACTAATATGTCTCGAATGGTTAGAATGTAGATCAAAAACATCAATTTCCAATCCGCTATAACCTTGTGAAACAGATTGTCTACGCTGAAGTTGGTATCTTTGACCACTCATTTTCTTCAATCGAATATTGGCTTGTTGAATAATTCGTTCTAAATAATAAATTAAAACATAGTTTTCAAGCGTTAGCTTTTGATTGTTTTTGCCCGACAATATTTCAGCCAATTCAAATATTTGTTGCTGTTCTTTTAATTCTTCATTTAAATAATTGATATGAACTTTCATGCTTTCAAATTTCTTATCATTTTGTTGTAGTTTATATTGTAAAGTCGTTGAGATTTCAAATGTTTCATTGTAACGTTCTTCAACTTTTAACTTTTCTCCTTCTAAAGCTGGAATATCTTCTAATTCTTTATCTTTAGTTAGATGTGTTAAACGCTCTATTTCAATTGAATGTTTATGTTGTTCTTGATTGTAATCTTCAATTTCTTGTTCAATATCATTTTTAGTATTCAATTTTTGTACTAAGTGTTCAATTTCTTCATAATTTGATACACCGATTCTCGTCATCTCATTGTCTATTTGAGCTTTTAAGTGATGTAACTCTTCTTTTAATTCTTGATTACCGTTTTCATGATTTTTTAAATTATTTTTTTCGATAGCAAATTCTTGATTATATTGTTGAATTTTACTATTTAAATCTTCTTTTTGTTTTTGAAAATCAGTAACCATTTTTTCGTTTTCAATATAATGTTTTTCAAATGATTTAATGTCATTAAATTCTGTCGTTTTTTCAAAGTCATTAATCAATATTTCATATTGGTTTTTCTGAGACTTTAATTTCTCATGATCAACTAATAATTGATGTTTCGTTTCTTTAAGTTGATTTAATTGATTGTTATATTCTTTTAATTCATTTTTTTGTTCTTGAATTTGTTGTTTTTCTATTTTTTTATCTTGTAAAGATTGGTCTAGTTTTTTTATATCTTGTAATTCACTTTCATTAACTTCTAGTTCCTTCATTTGTTTAGTGATAAATGCTTGAGAAGTTTCTAAGTTACCTAATTTAATATTTCTTTCATAAATATCGTTTGTTAATTTTTTTATTAACTGTTGATTTTGGTTAATCTTTTCAAAATCAATATGGGCATTTAAGGATTCAATTTCATTTCCACAAATCGGACATGTATCGCCAATATGTAATGCAGATTGAATTTCTTGAACAAATGTTTGTTTATCATTTAAATCGATATTTGTTCTATCAATATTTTCTAATTGCGTGTTAAAAGACTCGATTTCTTGACTTAGAACTTCTTGTTGTGCAGATTTATCATCATATTCACTTTTCAATTTAGCCAATTTATCTTTATTAGCTTGTAATTGTTCTTGTTTTTCAATTTCTCTTTCTAATTCATAAATACTTTTTGTTAATTGATCAATCGCATCCTCATTAATATCAATATTTTTTATTTTCTCGTTAAGTTCATTTTCGTTATGGCTAATTTCTTCTTGCTTTTTATCACTCTCAACAAGTTGGTTTTTGGTAGTTTTTATTTCAGTATAAGCGTTATTATATTTTGCGAGATTTCCATAAAATTGTCTCGTATTATTGATATATTTAGTTTTTTGTTCAATATTTTTTTCGTTTTGTACTAAAGTTTCTAACTCACTTATATATAAATCTAATGATTGTTTTAAACGAGTAATATTAGATTTTGATGTCGCTATTTTATTTTTTACTTCTTCAATTTTTAAGACTTTATTTTTTTCTTGCTCATATAAATTAGAAAGTGTTTTTATTTCATTTAATCTGTCTAATTCTTTATTTAATTCTTTTATGTAACTAGCTTTTTCATCTAATTGTTTTTTTAATTCTTTTCGTTTTTCTAAATCTACAAGATTTTGTTGAAGTTGTTTATTATCTTCAATACGTTGATTTAAGTTCGTTAGTGCAATATAATTTTTATTTTTTAATTCTTCATAATCTTTAAGTAATTGATTGCCAATTTCTTTAAAATTTGGGATGACTTTTAAAATTTCTTGAGTTTGAAGACTATCGATTAACTTAAGTTGACTTAACGTTTCATTTTCAAAATCATCTATGTCTTCCCATAATATTTGAATTTGATTCTGACGTGATTCAATTTGTTTCTTTTCAGCTTTCACTTCGTTTAACAGTAAATTCTGAATTTCTTCAAATCTTATACTATTAAACAAGGTTCTTAAAATACTTTGTTTATCAGAGCTATTTGAAACTAAAAACTTCTTAAATTCACCTTGTGGCAAGATAAACAGTTGTCTGAATTGTTCTGCATTTACACCTAAGATACTCTTGATAAACGCATTTCCTGAACTAATCTTACTCTCACGTAATTCATATTGATTTGTTTCTTTTTCTAATTCATAGACATCTAACTTCCCTGGAGTTTGAGAGGTATTGCCTTGTTTTGTAAAAGCGCCCTGTCTCACAATTTTGAATGCTTTATCTTTAAGTTCAAATTCATAAATGACAGACATAGGTGATTTTCCATCTGCAAAATGACTTCTAAGTTCACTTTCATTTCGTCCTTCAGTAGAAGCTTTTCCAAATAAAGCGAAGACAATCGCATCAAACAACATGGTTTTACCTGAGCCAGTTTTACCACTTATCAAAAATAATCGTTCATTATTAATTTCTCGAAAATCAATTGTTTCATTTAAAAAAGGTCCAAAATTAGTTAATTTTAATTTTATAGGCTTCAAATTTTAAACCTCCTTGTTAATTACTTGATTGAGCAAGTCATGAATTTTATTATTTTGATAATCCGTTAGCTCTTGATCTGTTATTGATTTATAAAATTGCTGAATAATCGTCGCATCATCTTTTAGTTTTAATTCAGTTTGATGTAATTGACCACTACTTTCGAAAGTAATATTACTTAACGATAAAGTATTAGGATAAAGTTGTTTAAGTTGTAACATAGGATCATTAATATGTGACATATTTCTCAACTTGAAATGAAAATAATTTTCTTTATTTTTCATTTTTACGCTACCTTGAATAACATCATCATACTCACCTTCAATAACTTCCAATTCTCGTAAAGGTTTAAGCTGTATAAACTGATTGGTGATATCTTCTTTGGAATTAATTACAAGTCGCTTATAACCCTTTGGTTGGTTACTTTCTGAAAATGAATATTGCAATAATGAGCCACTATAACTAATTACATTATCTTCAATACTAAATGGATGATGTAAATGACCTAATAATACTTTGTCAAAAACATTGAAGGATGCTTTATCTACGCTTTCAACTGTCCCAATCGTAAGTGGTCTTTCAGAATCAGACGTTTTCCCTCCATTAATTGTAAGATGCGCAATTAAGAAATTAACTTCATCTTTATTCATAGTTTCAGAAATATACGCAATACATCTTTGAGTAGCTTGTTCATATGTCTCAATTGAATCATCTTCAAAAAATGCTTTAATTTCACTAACTGTCGCAAAAGGTAACGTGTAAAAATTAACATTATTAATTGTAATAGGATGATTCATATCCTTTAATTTAGTACGTATATATAATTTTGAATGTTGAAACCAAGTAGAACCATAATTTAAACGTTCCTTCCCATCATGGTTCCCATTAGTAATAATAGTCGGAATACCCATTTGAATATTTATCGTACTAAGTGTCTGTTCAAATAATTTAATTGTTTCTTTACTAGGATACGTTGTATCATAAATGTCTCCTGAAATAATAAAAACATCTGGATTTTCTTCATCAATTTTATCTATCAACTGATTTAATATGTATTCTTGATCTTCTAAAAATTGCTTACCATTTAGAATCTTTCCTAAGTGCCAATCTCCTGTATGTATTATTTTCATAGGAACCCCCCTTAAGAACGTTTGTTCGTATAAATTATACACATAATTTTTTTCTTATTCAAATGAAAAAAGAAGCGAGACAGAAATTAAAAACTTTTCTGTTCCGCTCCCACAAAAACTATAAAACTACAGTTTTTTTCAATTTTTTAAATTTGTACAACATAGCTAATCTCCAAGGTACAATCATGCTAAATGCTAGTAAGAAGAACATTCCACCAATTTCGCCAGGATCAATCGAGCTACTAATAAATATTTTAATTACCGTACGGATAATTAATAATGAAATTAATATTATTGGAAAAGCTTTGGATCTTTTCATATAAATTTCAGTTCCATGAACTTCAAAATGACTTGTCCATATTAAGACAGATGAAAAGATAACGCCTAAAATAATAGATTCTATTATTTCTGCACCAGTTAATCTAAAATACGGAATAACATACATCAAGGCACCAGTAGCCATGAAGAACGGTGGTAAAATAATTTTTTTCTCGTTAACTGGGAATTTTTGAGCTTTCATACGTATGAAGATAACGACAATTCCCATGAACAACGCAAATACTACTGAAAAAATTAAATATGCCAAAATTACACCTTCTTATATTCATAAACTAATACTTCGAAAAATTATTTTCAATAGTTAAAATTTAATTTAAATTGCTGAATCAATAATAATCCTAAAATTGTTTTACATCAAAAATAAAGGATTGTAAACCTTTTAACGGCACAATCCTTCTTAAAAATTATTTTTTTGAACTTTTCATGTTTTGATCCATGTTTTTGTTCATCATTGTCATCATTTGATTGATTTTCTTTTGAGATGGTTTTTGTCCCATTTGCATCATCATCATACGTAACATTTCTTCATTAATAGGTGGGTTTTTTTTCAAATAATCCATCATATATTTTCTTGCTAAGAAGAAACCACCAACAAGTCCGATGATAAGCGCTAGAATGATTAATAATATCGCTAACCAAGTTGCCATTGTTTCACCCACTTTCTATACCTACTGAATTTTACTAAATAACTATCTTATTTTCAATAGCTAGTTTAAGAATAAAAACACATTTATTATGATAACAAATTACTATATGATTTTGATACCTAAAAATTAATAAAAAAGAAGACTTTCAACGCGAAAGTCTTCTTTATAGCAATAGTAATCAATTAGAATGTTCTGATTTGGTTTAAAATATTTTCTTTAGTAAATCCATATTTTTCAACTACTAAATCCCCAGGGGCACTTGCGCCAAATCCATCGATACCGATAACTTTACCTTCAGTACCCACGTATTTGTGCCAACCAAGTGGTGAAGCCATTTCAATAGCAACACGTTTAGTAATATCTTTAGGAATGACTGACTCTTTATATTCATCGCTTTGTTGTTCAAAAGCTAACCAGTTTGGCATAGAAACAACTCTTACACCTTTACCTTGTTTATCAAGGTCTTTAGCCGCTTCAATAGCTAAGCTTACTTCTGAACCAGTAGCTAGTAATAAGTATTCTGGTTTAGTTTCAGTTTCATAAACAGTGTAAGCACCTTTACGCACACCTTCTTCAACAGTAGCTTCATCTACATCTAAATAAGGAAGGTTTTGACGAGTTAATACTAATGATGTTGGTGTTTGTTCAGATTCTAAAGCAACTTCCCAAGCTACTCTAGTTTCATTTCCATCAGCTGGACGAATGACATTCATATTTGGGATAGCTCTTAAACCTGCTAATTGTTCAATTGGTTCATGAGTTGGACCATCTTCACCAACTGCAATTGAGTCATGTGTAAAGATGAATGTTGAATTAAGTCCCATAATTGCTGATAAACGAAGTGCAGGTTTTAAGTAATCACTGAATACGAAGAATGTTGCACCGTACGGGTGAAGACCACCATGAGCTGCCATACCATTTACAGCTGCACCCATTGCAAATTCTCTTACACCAAACCAAACGTTTTTACCTTCAGGTGTGTTGCGGTCATAATCTGTAGCTTCTTTAACATTAGATTTGTTAGAACCAGCTAAGTCAGCTGAACCACCGAAGAATGAAGGTACTGATTTACTTAAAGCTTGGATAATTTCTCCTGAATCGGCACGAGTTGCAGCATTATGGTCGCTACCAAATTTAGGTAACTCATTTTTATAATTTTTAGGTAATTTACCGCTAATCGCTAATTTAAATTCTTCAGCTAATTCTGGATATTTATTAGAATATTTTTCTAATTTTTCTTTCCAAGCATCTTCATTTTCGTTAGCACGTTTTAACATAGTTGTTTGGAAGATTTCATATACTTCTTCTGGTACATAGAAGCGTTTTTCAGGGTCTAAACCATAAGCTTCAAATGTTAATTTTCTTTCATCTTCACCTAATGGCGCACCGTGAACACCATTAGTACCACTTACGTTTGGAGCTCCGAAACCGATAATTGTTTTAACTTCAATAATTGTAGGGCCTTTTTGAGATTTAGCTTTACTAATAGCATTATCAATTTCTTCTAAGTCGTTACCTTCTTTAACTAAGATGTGATTCCATCCATAGCTTTCGAAGCGTTTTTTAGTGTCTTCTGAAAATGATTTATTTAATTCCCCATCAAGTGAAATATCATTTGAATCATATAACACGATTAATTTATCTAATTGATTGTGACCAGCAAATGAAGCAGCTTCGTGTGAAATACCTTCCATTAAGTCACCATCAGAAGCTAATACATATGTGTAGTGGTCGACGATATCAATATCTTCTTTATTAAATTTACCTGCTAAGTGGTCTTCAGCTAAAGCCATACCTACTGACATTGCAAAACCTTGACCTAATGGTCCAGTTGTTACTTCTACCCCATCAGTATGTCTAAATTCTGGATGTCCCGGTGTTTTTGATCCCCATTGTCTAAACTGTTTAAGTTCTTCTAATTCTAAACTTCCAGATACATGAAGAAGGCTATAAAGTAAAGCCGAACCATGACCCGCTGAAAGGATGAAACGGTCTCTGTTAAAGTAGTCTTTTGATTGAGGATTGAAATTTAAATGGCGTATCCATAAAGTGTAAGCCATTGGGGCTGCTCCCATAGGTAGACCTGGGTGACCAGAATTTGCTTGTTCGATTGCATCAATACTTAGAGCACGAATAGTATCAATGGCTAATTGATCTTTCTCGTTAAACATCTATAATACTTCCCTTCTACTTAAATAATCTTTGTTATATTATAACTTAAATATATTGTTTTTGATAAGAATTAATCTTAAGGGGTTAAACCTTGTATTTTAATCTTTATGATTTTTATTTTCTTCTTGAATTTTTTTCAATTTTTCAGGTGTTACATCGTTTCCTTCTGGATCTATTACTTTAGTATTTTCAATTTGTTGCTTAAATCCTTTTCTAAATGATTCTAAATACGCTTTACGTAATTTAGATTGTTCCTTAGCCTCAGCTTCAGTTAAGCCCTTTTCTTTTTTCTTTTTAGCTAGTTCATTGATTCTATCTATATTTAAATTGTCTTTAGTCAAGGCAATCACTCTCTTTTCAAATATAATATTTTTAATAATTACTTCATAAAATATACCAAAAAAATGTAGGTTAAAAAAGTTTTTGAAAAGCTGTATCCGTTATAACAAGCTATCTAATCTATAAACTTTGCTTGTACTAAATAATCTCATGCAATAGATATTAATACCCTATCAATATACTTTCTAACATTTAATTCTTTTTTAAAAATAAAAGCATAAACTTCTCATCTAATTCGATAAGAAATTTATGCTTTTAAAAATTTATATATATAATTAGTTTGTTTTTCGTAATTTATTGAACTAATGCGAACACTTTATAGTCTGTTTGTTCTGTATTTGTGTCTTTTATGTTCTTATCATCACTATTTAGCATAGCTTTTTTAGAGATAGTATGGTCTGTAATTTCGTACGTTTGTTCCGTTTGTGAGCTATGATATAAACTAATGAAGAAAACTAGAAAAACTACGCAAGAGACTAGAACTACGGTGATATTGCTAATTAAATTACTAGTATATTTATTAATCATTTATTACACTCCTAGAACATTTGTTTGTATTAATACTTTAACAGAACGGATGTTCCTAGTCAATACGAAAACGAACAAATGTTTGTTTTAACGAAAAATTAATGCTATAATAATGTTAAATAAACATAGGGAGTGCCTATATATGAGAGAATTAACAAAAAGACAAAGTGAAATATATGATTACATTAAACATGTAGTTCAAGTTAAAGGTTATCCACCAAGTGTTCGTGAAATTGGTGAAGCAGTTGGTTTAGCTTCAAGTTCAACTGTTCACGGTCACTTATCAAGATTAGAAGAAAAAGGATATATAAAAAGAGATCCAACTAAACCAAGAGCAATTGAAATTGTGAGTGAACAATCAAAGGACTCTATTAATATGGAAGAAACAATATATGTACCAGTTATTGGTAAAGTAACAGCTGGTGTGCCTATCACTGCTGTTGAAAACATTGAAGAATATTTCCCATTACCCGAGCATTTAACTTCTACTCACAATAGTGATATTTTCATTTTAAATGTTGTTGGTGAAAGTATGATTGAGGCTGGCATCTTAGATGGAGATAAAGTCATCGTTAGAAGCCAAACAATAGCAGAAAATGGAGATATCATTGTAGCAATGACTGAAGATGATGAAGCTACTGTAAAACGTTTCTACAAAGAAAAAAATCGTTATAGATTACAACCAGAGAACAGTACTATGAGCCCTATATACTTAGATAACGTTACTGTTATCGGAAAAGTTATAGGCCTTTATAGAGAATTATAAGTAGCACTTGTTTTCTTAAGTTAACTATCTCTCTTATATATTTATATATAATAAAGAACTAGAG
>NZ_PPRD01000060.1 GCF_002902575.1 Staphylococcus croceilyticus
GTGGAGGGGATCGAACCCCCGACCTCACGGGTATGAACCGTACGCTCTAGCCAGCTGAGCTACACCGCCGTTATCTAGTTTGTAAATTTGAAATATGGTGGAGACTAGCGGGATCGAACCGCTGACCTCCTGCGTGCAAAGCAGGCGCTCTCCCAGCTGAGCTAAGCCCCCATATTTTATAAATAGTTCCTATCGGGAAGACAGGATTCGAACCTACGACCCCTTGGTCCCAAACCAAGTGCTCTACCAAGCTGAGCTACTTCCCGTAAGAGAACGCGCCCGATAGGAGTCGAACCCATAACCTTTTGATCCGTAGTCAAACGCTCTATCCAATTGAGCTACGGGCGCAAAATAATAATGGTGCCGAGGACCGGAATCGAACCGGTACGGTGATCTCTCACCGCAGGATTTTAAGTCCTGTGCGTCTGCCAGTTCCGCCACCCCGGCACTATAAAATTAATGGAGCGGAAGACGGGATTCGAACCCGCGACCCCCACCTTGGCAAGGTGGTGTTCTACCACTGAACTACTTCCGCATATGCGGGTGAAGGGAGTCGAACCCCCACGCCGTAAGGCGCTAGATCCTAAGTCTAGTGCGTCTGCCAATTCCGCCACACCCGCGTACACATGTGAGCCATAGAGGATTCGAACCTCTGACCCTCTGATTAAAAGTCAGATGCTCTACCAACTGAGCTAATGGCTCTTAGATGGTGCCGGCCAGAGGACTTGAACCCCCAACCTACTGATTACAAGTCAGTTGCTCTACCAATTGAGCTAGGCCGGCTATTTAATTTGAATGGTGGAGAATGACGGGTTCGAACCGCCGACCCTCTGCTTGTAAGGCAGATGCTCTCCCAACTGAGCTAATTCTCCACTTTTTTATAAGCCTGGCAACGTCCTACTCTAGCGGAACGTCAGTCCAACTACCATCGGCGCTAAGGAGCTTAACTTCTGTGTTCGGCATGGGAAC
>NZ_PPRD01000061.1:0-73384 GCF_002902575.1 Staphylococcus croceilyticus
TTATTACAAAATCATCTGTGGTCTAATATCACTATAGATAGGTTAGATGATAAATATATATTGAAAATAAATATCAATAAAAAAGATGGGGATTTTGTATCCTAAATAATTATATCTTGTGGTAAAAATGTATAGCTTTAAGTCCAAAGAGTTTGTGCAATAATATAAAACAAGTTTTACAAGAGATTTTAGATTACTATTAAATGAAGAAACTATACAAACTAACTACCCATAAGGATAAATTATGTTAACTAACTTAAAAGGCTTAAACGTTGATTTAACAGCTGGGCTGACCCCAATTAGTAGGAATTATATAAAAACACTTTCGTTGAATTCATATTAAAATGAATCATACGGAGGTGTTTTTTCTGGTTCTACGCAAATATCGGTTGATAAATAAAAAAATTATTTAATTGTATATGTTGATATATTTATCTTTATTCTAATAATTATTATTAAAATATCAAAGGTAGGTGCTATTGTTGAAAAAAGAAAAACGTAGAGGTTTCTTTCGTGAAATGGGATTTGAAATTATTACAGAGATTATTGCTAGACTTGTGGTAGGAATGATTTACTTTTTTGTACGTGCCATTAAAAACATTAGTTAGCACACAGTTTATTTCTCTTTGTTTTTCTTCATTATAAGAATAATAGCAGGTACTGTGGACGAGCCAATAATACATAAATAAAATATTACTGTGAATAGCATAAATAATCTCCTTTATATCTGAATATTAAGGATAAATCTATTATGTATTTAATATTTATTTCTTAAATTAAGCATATAACAATAAATAGTTTATTTCAAAAAGGTTCTTCTTATCATTTTAATATTAAAAAATTCAAAATATAAGATAAAAGAGAGTATTCCTTATCGTATGATGAGAAATGTCCTTAATTTATTATAGAGATATTATTTTTTGTTCGCTTCCATTTGCCTCAACACCAAAAAAGAGATTAAACAACTTAATGTTGCTTAATCTCAAGAATATTGAAGCGTTTATTTCGTCCATTGTTTTACTTTATCACGGTTATTATCAATCCATTCTTTAGTTGCGTCTTTAGGATCTTTACCGTTTTCAATTTCAAGCATGATAGATTCCATATCATCTACAGACCACTTGAAATTATCTAATATTTTATAAGCTTCTGGCATATCTTTTTTAAGCCCTTTACGTGCCATTGTATTGATATTTTCTGATTTCCCCATAGTACCTTTAGGATCTTTTAAATATTTTAAGTCATAGCGTTGGAAGATCCAGTATGGATTCCAACCAGTAATGACAATATCTTTTTTACTTTTAATCGCACGTTTTAATTCGGCATTCATAGCGCCTGTTGAAGAATTGATTTGTTTCCATCCTTTAAGGTTTGGATATGATTTCAACGTTTTATCGGTAGCTTGAACGATGCCAGCACCTGGTTCGATACCAGTGATTTTTTTATCAGCTTGATCTTTTAAATCTTCAATAGAATCAACGTCCATATATTTTGGAACAACTAAACCAAGTTTAGCTTCACCATCGATATGTGGACCTAGATTATCTAAGTCATTTTTATATTCCTTATATTGCGCCTTATGAGTAACTGGAATCCATGCACCTGTCATCGCATCAGCTTCGCCATTAGCTACAGCTTTCCATGTGACAGGGATGTCTAAAGAAGTCATCTTAACATTATAGCCTTGTTCTTCTAATACTTGAGCAATAACATTCGTTGAGACTACTTGGTCGTCTTGTTGTGCATATGCTAACGTGATTGTTCCCTTACTAGAACCTGCATTACCTGGTAACAACAGTGTAATTATGATAGCAAGTATAGCTAAAATTGGTAAAATAGCACCAATAATTAACTTTTTCTTTTTAGATAATTTAGTTTTATTTGGACGATTCATAGCTTGTGTAAAACGATCGATAATGATAGCTAAAATAACTATACCAATACCAAATACAAAGCCATTACCTACTTCTGAACGTTGTACAGCTGCTAAAACACCTTCACCTAAACCAGGCGTACCTATCATTGAGGCAATGACTACCATAGATAGTGTTAACATGATAGTTTGGTTAATACCGGCGAAAATATTTTCTTTCGCCATGGGTAAATCTAGTTTAAATAGTCTTTGCCAAGGTGTTGAACCAAATGAATCAGAGGTTTCGACTAGTTCTTTTGAAATAGAGCGAATACCTAAATTTGTCATTCGAACAGTAGGAGGTAGGGAGAAAATGACTGACGCAAATACGCCAGGCACCATGCCTATACCAAAGAATGCAACAGCAGGTATTAAATATACAAATCCTGGCATTGTTTGCATTAAATCTAATAACGGTTTAACTATCTTTTCAACTGTGTCACTTTTAGACATAAGTATACCTAGTGGCACACCAATGATAATTGCTATAATACTTGAAATAATAACTAATGTGACTGTATTCATTAAATCGTCCCACATATCTTGATTATAAATAAACAATAATCCGATTAGAACAAATATTGGGAATCCTAATTTACGATTAAACACGAAAAATGCAATGATAACTAATAAGGCTATCATTAAAAATGGTGGGATTGCCGTTAAGATATCAGTCATAAAGTTCATGATTGAATTACCAATTGTCTGTAAGAATGAGAATAGGCCAGAAAAGTTTTTAGTTAGCCAATCTACAATATTGTCAATCCAATTAGAAAAAGGTAATTGTGAACTGAGAAAGTTAAACATTTGTTGTCACTTCCTCTCTATTATTAGAATTTGAATTTTTATTGCTCATAGCTCCTATGACACTACCACGAACAACTACACCAATAAGACGACCATTTTCGTCAGTGACGGCTAAAGGCGTAGGTGAATCATAAATGATATTAAATATATCAATGATTAACGTATCTTTATGTATTGTCTGTACGTTTGGTTCATAAATATCTTTTATTGACGCACCGTCTTCTCTTGCTTTTAACGCATTTTCAGCAGTAATGCTTCCTTTTAATTGACGCTTACTATCCACAGCTAACAGCATACTGACTTCTTCTTCTCTCATTCTTTGTAATGCGACATTTGGTCCTTCATTTTCAATATTAATAGTTAATGGAGTTTCCATTATATTTTCAGCAGTGAGTATTTTAGAACGATCCACATCTTCAGTAAACTCACTAACGAAATCATTGGCTGGATTTGTTAGAATCTCTTCACCAGTACCAATTTGTATAATCTTGCCATCACGCATTAATGCAATGCGATCTCCAATACGTAATGCTTCATTTAAATCATGTGTAATAAAGATAATTATCTTTTTCATTTTTTCTTGTAATTTTAATAAATCATTTTGCATATCTTTTCGAATAAGCGGATCCAACGCAGAGAAAGCTTCGTCCATTAACAATATATCTGAATCATTAGCAAGCGCACGCGCTAAGCCAACACGTTGTTGCATACCACCAGATAATTGATTGGGATATTGATTTTTAAATGATAAGAGACCTGTATCATCTAATGCTTGTTCCGCTCTCTTTTGTCTCTCAGCTTTATTTATCCCTCTAATTTCTAAGCCATATTCAGTATTTTCTAAGATAGTTCTTTTTGGAAAAAGACCAAAATTCTGAAAAACCATATTTACCTTGGTACGACGAATCTCTCGTAATTCCTTTTTCGACATTTTTGATATTTCATCATCGTTAATGTAAATACTACCGGATGTTGGTTCAATTAAACGATTAATCAAACGAATCAATGTTGATTTACCACTTCCTGAAAGTCCCATGATGACAAATATTTCCCCGTCATTAACATCAAAATTAACATCGTAAACACCAACGGTAGCACCTGTTTGTTCAAATATTTCTTTTTTAGATTTGCCCTCTTGAACTAACTTTAGTGCTTTTTGTTGTTTTCTCCCAAACACTTTCGTTAAGTGTCGTATTTTAACTTTGCTCAACTTAAAACACTCCCTATAAAAACTGTTTGTACATATTTGACTGTATCATAGGAAATAAAAAAGACAACTTTATTAAAAGTAAAAATAATAACTTTCACATTATTTTCATTATTTTAATTACTAAAATTTACAATTATTAGATGGTTTTAGTTGCGTTTTATTATACATTATTAATATGTATTGCTATGTTTTAAATTATGCTATAAAAACTAGCAATATTAAGCATTTACAATTTTGATAATAAAAATGCTATTATATATTTAATTTACTGAATAATTAGAAATTTTTAACTGGAGGGGATAGGGATGATGTTTGGGTATGAGGTCAATGAACATGTGAAGTTGAAAATTTTGGAAGAACGTGAAGCGGATCAATTGTTTAAGTTAGTAGATAGCAATCGTGAGTATTTAGGGGAGTTCTTGCCATTTGTAGCGTACACTACTGAGGTTGAACACAGTAAGAAGTTTATTCAGTCGGCGTTGTTACAATTTACACGTGGTGATGGATTTCATTGCGGCATATGGTATGACGATGAATTAGTAGGTGTCATCGGCTTGCATTATTTAGATTTAGTTAATAAGCGTACGTCTATCGGCTATTATTTGGCTCAGCATTTTCAGAAAAAGGGAATTATGACAGCGTGCACAAAAGTATTGATTCAATACGTATTTGAGGAGTTCGACATTAATCGGGTGGAAATTCAGATGGCAACGCGTAATCCCAAAAGTCGCGCGATACCTGAGCGATTGGGATTCACTCAAGAGGGCGTATTAAGAAGTAATGAACGTTTGCGTGGCGAGTTCTCGGACAGTTATGTGTATAGTTTATTGCGAGATGAGTACGAAGCAGTGAAAAATCAGTGGTAAGTATGCAGAAATTAATTCTTTAAATACTTATAAAGAGATTATTGTAAAATTTGCACAAAACTTTAGTGAATAAATATGTATAAAGAACGCTTAACAGTCCTTGAGTTATAATATCTGTTAAGCGTTTGAGTTTTAATTATTTATCAATAATTTGAATTAGATTACCACATGTGTCGTCAAAAATTGCCATATTATTTTTACCTACTTTAGCAGGTGCTACAGTGAATTTAACGCCTTTTTGACTTAACTTTTCATATTCTTTGTGAACATCTGAAACCCCAAACATAGTAATAGGAATACCAGCTTCAAATAAGCGAGTTTGAAAGTCTTTAGCAATCGGGTCGCCATTCGGTTCTAAAATAAGTTGTGTTTTATTAGAAGAATTAGGAGACGCTAATGCAATCCAGCGATAACCTTCACCTACAGGCTCATCTTCTTTCTTTTCAAATCCTAAAATGTCTGTATAAAATTGTAATGTTTCTTCTTGATTCTCTACAAAAATACTACTAGCAATAATTTCCATATTTATCACCTTTAGCTTTAATAATTTTAAAAATTAATGCTGATGTTGTTCTCTAAGTACACGCGTCATTTCTTCAATTTTACCTGCATGTAAAGGCACATGAATGGCATTTAATACTAGTAATTCATCTAGTGTTTTAAATCCAGCTACTGGTTGGTCTAATTCTTGTTGTAACTCTTCATCTGTTAATTTTTGAGCACGTTCAGGAAGTGTTTTTAAATCTTTTTTGATTTCTTCAATTGAAGGGACATCTTGGCCTTCCCAATCACCAGGGTTAGAGCCATAACCGAATAATTTATGATATTTTTCAACGTCTACTACATTTTGATTGCCTAATGCAAGGGCTTCTTCAAAGATAGTTAACACATGACCATATTGCCAATGTAATGTATTTGGGAAGAAGTTATCTTCATTATCTAATACTTCTTTAACGTTCCAATTATCGTACACAGATAATATATAATTCACGCCAGTTTCAATAACGTCATAAATTGTTTTATTAGTCATTTAATTTCTCCCCCTTATTAAATACGAGATAAGTAAGATATTATTGAATTACCCGTTAAAGTTTTAATTAATCTAAGAGAAAATGAGGAGAATTTACAGAGTGCGTTAAATTGTAACGGGTATGATGCAAGTGAATTGGATATATTGAAGAAACTAGATAGATTGATTAGAAGAATCTGGACTTTGGATATAAAATATAAATGATTAGGAACTAATAATTCTAAAAGGTGAGTGAAGCATGGAAGCATTACAAGATATTAATCATCGAATTGAACAGTGGATTCAAATGATTGCGTTGAAAGTAGAACAAATGCAACAAGATTTTTATGTTGAAACGAAGAAAAATGAATTGGATTTAGTGACAAATATCGATAAAGAAGTTCAAGCTGATTTCACTAAGCTCATCAATAAATATTATCCAGACCATCAATTAATGGGGGAAGAAAAAAGTAATACTGAAGTCGATATGTATAAAGGCTACGCATGGGCAATTGATCCAATTGATGGTACAACAAATCTTGTGAAACAAGGGAAAGATTATTGTTTAATCTTAAGTTTGTTTTATAATGGTGAGCCATTATTAGCGTATACTTATGATTTTTATCAACAAAAATTATACAAAGCAGTGAAGGACCAAGGGGTCACTATAAACGACCAACCGCTTCAACCTAAGACTTACCAACATCTTAAAGATGCCTTAGTTTCAATTGATCCCAAACATTCAAGTTCTGACCTTTTAAATGCGTTATTATCTAAAGCTCATGGTTTCCGTTTCATTGGCGCTGGAGGTATCGGCGCATTAAGAACAATCACAGGAGATTTTGGCGCTAGTATTGATGTAGGAGCAAATCTCTGGGATATGAGTGCACAAATACTTTATGCGAAAGAATTAGGATTAGTTGTTACAGATATAGAAGGAAATGATATTGATTTAAATCATGTAAAAGGGGCAATTATTGCACATCCTGAGATACATACGGAAATTATAGAAATCATCAAACAGTATGGTGTTAAATAAAAATCTTATAAAAAACCCTATCGCATACCAACTCGTAATGGCTTGTGCGATAGGGAATTTCAATAATAATAGGAAGGTATTGGCTTTGATCGCTCACTATCAAGCCTAAAAGTGTCATTTAAAAAATTTAATTTAAGGTTTTATTGCGAATGCGCGCACTGGGAATCCTGGTGCGTCTTTAGGTTTCGGGCTAATTGCATAAATAACTGCACCGCGTGTAGGTAATTGATCTAAATTTGTTAATAACTCCAGTTGGAAAGTATCTTGTCCAAGAATATAGCGTTCTCCGACAATATCTCCATTTTTAGCTGTATCGACAGAAGCATCTGTATCAAACGTTTCATGACCGATAGATTTTACGCCACGTTCTTCGATTAAGAATTTTAAGGCATCTAGCCCCCAACCTGGTAAATGTTGGTTACCCTCAGCATCTTTATTTTCAAATTTTTCAATATCTGGCCAGCGTTTAGACCAATCAGTACGTAAAGCTACAAACGTGCCTTCTTCAATTTTACCGTTCGCAGCTTCCCATTGTTCTAAATAATCTCTAGTCACGATGAAATCAGCATTTTCTGTTGCTTCTTTTGAAAAGTCTAAGACAATAAGAGGCAAGACTAATTCTTTTAAATCTAATTCTTCTAGATAGCGCTTATTCTCAACAAAGTGAATTGGCGCATCAATATGTGTGCCGTATTGTGTCACAATATTCCAACGTTGTACATAAAACCCGTGGTCTTTGACAGTAAATAGCGTTGACACTTCTCCTTTTTCAAATTCGCTGAAGCGGGGGATTTCGGGGTCAAAGGTATGTGTTAAATCAACCCATTCACTTTCTTTTAATGTGGATAATTGATCCCATAATGGATAATTTGACATAGTTAACACCTCCAATAATAGTAATTCATAAATATTATTTGGCAGCAGCTAACTGAACTGAATCGTCACTTTTAAGAAAGCATGATTCAGTTCTAGTCACCTATGCCGGGGCAGTACTACGAAATTACATGTAATTTCTGTACTGCTCCTTGCTCCTTACTCCCTTATGCTGGTTTGTTTTGGCTAGTTTCTTCACGTTTTTTACGTACTGTGTTGACTAACACTGTTAATGCGTCTTTCACTTCGTCTTCTTTACGTGTTTTTAAGCCGCAGTCTGGGTTAACCCAGAATAATGAACGGTCAATTTGTTGTAAAGAACGATCAATTGCAGTCGCAATTTCATCTTCAGTAGGAATACGTGGACTGTGGATGTCATAAACACCTAAGCCAATACCTAGATCATAGTTAATGTCTTCAAAGTCTTTGATTAAATCACCATGACTACGTGATGTTTCAATAGAGATAACATCTGCATCTAAATCGTGGATGGCATGGATGATTTGACCAAATTGAGAATAACACATATGCGTATGAATTTGAGTTTCATCTTGGACTGAAGATGTTGCAAGTTTGAATGAATTTACTGCATCTGCAAGATATTGTTCATGATATTCAGAACGTAATGGTAAACCTTCACGTAATGCTGGTTCATCTACTTGGATTACTTTAATACCCGCTTCTTCTAATGCTAATACTTCTTCATCAATTGCTAATGCGATTTGATCTTGAACTACTTTACGTGGAACGTCTACACGTTCGAATGACCAGTTTAAGATAGTAACAGGACCTGTTAACATACCTTTTACAGGTTTGTCAGTTAAACTTTGTGCATAAACCGTTTCTTTGACTGTTAAAGGTTCAGTCCATTTTACATCTCCATAAATAACTGGTGGTTTTACGGCACGTGAACCATAAGATTGAACCCAACCAAACTTAGTTACTAGGAAACCTTGAAGTTTTTCACCAAAGAACTCAACCATGTCGTTACGTTCGAATTCTCCGTGCACAAGTACATCTAAACCAATGTCTTCTTGGATTTTAATCCAACGTGCAATTTCACTTTCCAAGAAATTGTTATATTCTTCATCTGAAATGCGATGGTTCTTCCAGTCAGCACGATATTTACGAACTTCACGTGTTTGAGGGAATGAACCAATCGTTGTAGTTGGTAAATCCGGTAAATTTAAACGTGCATCTTGTACTTTT
Organism: Staphylococcus croceilyticus; assembly: GCF_002902575.1. Lineage (GTDB taxonomy): Bacteria > Bacillota > Bacilli > Staphylococcales > Staphylococcaceae > Staphylococcus > Staphylococcus croceilyticus. Next base: position 8,926 of record NZ_PPRD01000061.1, read on the forward strand.
TTACGTTCAGGGAATGCTGATTTACGGCTTGTTGGCACGCTGTCAAAGTCATATTCTAAGTTTTTGAATGATTGACTTTGGAAACGTTCATAACGTGCTTTTAACTCGTCGTATTTTTTGCTGTCGTTATTATTGAATAAACGGCGAAGTGCGTCTAACTCGTCTAACTTTTCAGTAGCGAAACTTAAACCTTCTTCGATAGACTCATCTAATGTTTCATCATCTAATGACACAGGCACATGTAATAATGAAGATGATGGTTGAATGACGATAGTTTCAGCGTAGTGCTGTAATGATTCAATTAATTCTTTCTTACTTTCGATGTCAGCTGCCCAAACATTACGTCCGTCGATGATACCAGCGTATAACGTTTTAGATTTATCGAAGTCACCTGCTTCAATTTGTTTTAAGTTATAGCCATTATCGTGTACAAAGTCTAAACCTAAACCACCAACTGGTAATGAACTTAAGAATTTAACATTTGCACGTTCAAAGTAAGTTTGAATCACTAATTTATCTGCTAATCCCGCTTCAGCAAAATAGTTATAAGCTTCTTTCGTAATATCTTCATAGTTTGCACTTTCATCTGTCACTAAAATTGGTTCATCAACTTGAATATATTCAGCGCCAGCATCTACAAGTGATTGAAGCACTTCTTTATATAATGGAAGTAAAGTTTGTACTTTTTCTTCGAATGATTGGTTGCCACCTTTAGATAATTTCACAAAAGTAATTGGTCCAACGATGACAGGATGTGCATTAACATTAAGAGATTTCGCATAGTTAAAACGGTCTAATAATACGTTACGATTTACTTTAGGTTCGACATTGTTCCATTCTGGCACAATATAGTGATAGTTCGTATTAAACCATTTAATTAATGCACTCGCGACATGTTCTTTATTACCGCGCGCAATATCAAATAGTAAGTCATCGTTTACTTCGCGTCCTTGGAAACGTTCAGGGATAATGTTGAATAATAATGATGTATCAAGAATGTGGTCATATAATGAGAAATCACCAACTGGTACGCTATCTAAATTATAATTTTTTTGGAGTAATAAATTTTCTCGATGTAAGTCAGTTAACGTTTGATCTAATTCTGCTTTATCAATTTTTTTAGCCCAGTAGCTTTCAATTGCTTTTTTCCATTCTCTTTTTCTACCTAGTCTTGGGAATCCTAAATTTGAAGTTGTAATTGTTGTCATGATATTGCCTCCTTGTTTTGGGTAATTGCTTTAGAATACGCTGCGAGTTCTAACGAATAATCAATACGTTGGAAAGGTGTAATAATGTACAAACCATTAAAGTACTCATGAACTGTATCGATTAATTCTTTAGAAAGTCTCAAACTTAACTCTTTTGTTTTTTCTTTATCATCTTTTACTGCTTTAAATTGGTTTAATATATCTTCCGACATCTTAATACCAGGGACTTCGTTATGTAGGAAAAGTGCGTTATTATAGCTCACGATTGGCATGATACCTATAAATAGTGGAGTATTAAGGTATTTAGTCGCCTCATATACTTCTTTAATTTTCTCCTTACTATAAACAGGTTGTGTGATGAAATAACTCATGCCCGCTGCTATCTTTTTCTCTAAGCGTTTAACTGCGCCGTCTAGTTTGCGAACGTTAGGGTCAAACGCACCAGCGATGTTGAAGTTTGTATGTTTCTTCAGCGCATCACCGTCTGTATTGATACCTTGGTTAAATCGTAAAGCCAATTCTGTTAATCCTTTGGAGTTGACGTCATAAACATTTGACGCTCCAGGTAGATGACCTACTTTTGAAGGGTCACCAGTAATGGCAAGAATTTCGTTAACACCTATGAGTGATAATCCAAGCAAATGAGATTGTAAGCCGATTAAATTGCGATCACGACAGGTGATATGAACGAGCGGTTCAATATCATAGCGCTGTCGGATAATACTTGCTGCTGCAATATTGCTGACACGCACCGTGGCAAGTGAGTTATCAGCAAGTGTTACGGCATCTACTTTGGCTTCATCTAATTTTGCGATATTTTCAAAGAATAAATCAGTATCTAAATGTTTAGGTGTGTCTAATTCAACGATTACGGTAGGGCCGTTCTTAACTTTCGTCGTTAAGTTGTGTTTATACGTATGAGTAATAGCACGATTTGTTTTACGATTAATTGGAATGACGTTTTTTGAAGTTACAGGTTTTAAATCTTTAACAGATGTTTTGATGTAAGCAATGTGTTCGGGAGTTGTTCCACAACAACCACCAATTAATCGTACGCCTTCGTTAATCAATTCTTGAGCGACGTCACCGAAATATTGAGCATTGTCACTATAGCGATATTCTTTGTTCTCAATATCGAGTAGGCTAGCATTGGGATAGCATGAAAGGTACGCCTTTTCCGGTAATTCGATATGAGAGAAAGAACGTTGCATATGGTGAGGACCATGATGACAATTTAAGCCCACAACATTAGCCCCGCATTCAACTAATTGTTTTAAAGCTGTGTTAATTTCTGTACCATCGACTAAATAATTTGTATTTGAAGCGGTAAGTTGAGCGATAATTGGTATGTCATATTTACGACGTGTACTAGTAACGATGTTGGTTAATTCTTCTAAATCGTAATAAGTTTCGAAGAGTAAGCCATCTACACCTTCTTCTACAAGTGTGTCAATTTGATTTTCTGCATGATACTGTATGGTAGATAATGGTAATTCTTCTTGTTTTAATCCTCTGAAACCGCCAACTGTACCTAATATGAAAGTAGTTGGGTTAGCTGCGCGTTTTGCGATTTGTACAGCTGCTTTATGAATTTCTTTCACTTTGTGTTCTAAGCCAAAGGTTTTTAACTTTTCAAAATTAGCCCCATAAGTATTGGTTTGTATAATGTCGGCACCAGCTTCTATATAGGAACGATGGATGCGTTCAACTTTGTCAGGATGAGTAAGGTTGTAAGCTTCAGGACAAGTGTCGAGACCCTCCGAATAGAGGATGGTTCCCATTGCGCCATCAGCTACTAAAACGTTGTTCTGTAATTGGTTTAATAAGCGACTCATTGAAAGCCTCCTTTAATGCGTAGTTGATGTCTGCAATTAATTCTTGAGGTTGTTCTAGACCTACACTTAATCGGAATAAGCCGAATGTAATACCGCGTTCATTTCGAACGTGTTCAGGAACGGCAGCGTGTGACATTGTAGCAGGGTGCGAAAGAATCGTTTCTACACCGCCTAAACTTACTGAAATTAAGGGTAAAGTAAGTGCATCTACAAAAGCTTGGGCCTTTGTTTCATCTTTTAATCTGAAACCGATAACGGCGCCACCACTTTTTGCTTGAGACAAGTGGAGTGAGCTATTTCCGGGATAATATACTTCGGCAATTTCGTCTCGATTGCTTAAAAATTCAACAAGTTGTTCCGCATTTGATGTGGATTGTTTAAAACGCACTGGTAAAGTTTTTAAGTGTTTAGCTAAAGTCCAACTATCGTGTGCGGAAAGGGCAGTACCTGTACCGTTTTGAAGTAAATAAAGTGCATCTGCCACATCTTTACGATTTGTAATTGCAGCACCAGCTATAATATCGCTATGGCCTCCTAAAAACTTAGTAGCTGAATGGACAACGATGTCGGCGCCTAGAGCAAGCGGTGATTGACCTAAAGGCGTCATAAAAGTATTATCAACAGCGAGTAGTAAATCATGTTGGTGTGCAATGTTAGCAACTGCTTGAATATCGGTAATTTTAAAGCATGGGTTTGAAGGTGTTTCTACATAAATTAATTTAGTGTTCTCTTGAATAGCGTGTTCAATTTCAGTAGGGTTGGTAGCATTAACTGTAGTAAATCGAATATTAAAACGATTAAGGATTTGTTCAGTTAATCTGAACGTACCGCCGTAAACATCATCTGGAAGAATGACGTGATCTTCGGCTTTTAACGTAAGTAGTACTGCTGAAATTGCAGCTATGCCTGAGGCAAAAGCGTAAGCATATTTGCCGCCTTCAAGTTTGGCTAATTTTTCCTCAAGTAATTGACGATTAGGATTACCACTTCTTGCATAATCGAATTTAGCGTTACCACCTAGGATACTTTGGTGAAAAGTAGAAGAATCGTATAATGGTGGGTTCGCTGAATTGTAATCTATGCCTCTATGTTCATCAAAAATGACTTCTGTTTCTTTGGATAAACTCATGAAATCACTCCTACTTTAGAATTCTCTAGTGCTTGAATAATATCTGCTTCAATATCGTTATAGTCTTCAATACCAATAGATAGTCTGATTAAGTGTTCGTCGATACCACGTTTATCTTTTTCTTCATCAGGCATATCAACGTGTGTTTGTGTATAAGGGAAAGTAATGAACGTTTCAGTTCCACCTAAACTCTCAGCAAAAATACAAATTTCTAAATTTTCCAAAAATTTAGCGACGCTGTAAGCCTTATTAAGTCGTAAACTTAACATCCCTGTTTTACCGCTATAAAGTACTTCATCAATCGATTCTGACGTTTGACACCTTTCGGCTAACTTCTGTGCATTTTCTTGAGAGCGATCAATTCTTAAATGTAATGTTTTCAAACCACGTTGTAGTAAATAACTATCAAGTGGTGATAATGTTGCGCCAATCATATTATGGAATTGACCAAGTTGTTCCGCTAAAGTTTCATCTTTGACCGTAACTACGCCTGCTAATACATCATTGTGTCCACCGATATATTTTGTAGCAGAGTGAAGAACGATATCTGCGCCTTCTTCTAATGGCGTTGATAGATAAGGTGTTAAAAACGTATTGTCGATAATGGTTAATAAATTATGTTTTTTACTAAGTACGTAATATGGCTCAATATCGATTTCAATCATTTGTGGGTTTGAAATAGGTTCGATGAAAAGTGCTTTAGTATTAGGCGTAATATGTGTCGTGACTTCTTCATAATTTAAAAAATCTACATAAATGAATTTAATACCGTATTGCTTTTCATAAAAATCAAATAGTCTAAATGTGCCACCGTATAAATCAAAAGCTACTAAAATTTCATCGCCTGGCTTAAACAAGTTACAGACTAACTGGATAGCAGCCATACCACTTGATGTAGCAAAGGATGCAAGCCCGCCTTCTAACTTGGCAAATGATTCTTCAAATGCTGATCGTGTAGGGTTCTTTGTTCTCGTATAATCGTATCCTGTTGATTGTCCAAGATGAGGATGTTGATATGCAGTAGACAAATAGATTGGATTAGCAATTGCACCAGTCGTATCTTTAGTTAAGGAAATTTGCGCTAATTGAGTATCTTTCATGTCAAACCCTCCTAATTTATTCTCAATAAAAAAAGCTTCCGTCCTTTAAACCCGATATGTATCGGATGTAAAGGACGAAAGCTTGTTTCGCGGTACCACCTTTGTTTATTACTTTATTGCTAAAGTAACCTCAAACAGTACGCCAAATTTGACTTAATCCGTACTGAACAAGGGACCACCTTATTATCGTTATTTATAGTTAATAACTTCTAATAAAAAACTCATTTAGCTTATATAAGTAAATGAGTATTAACGATAATTTAGCGACGTCTAATATTCCAGTACGCCATTAAACAAAAATGTTAATACTGTATCGCTATAACGGGCGAACCCGTTGATACCTCATATTGGCATCAACACTCAAAGGCCATTTTCAAACTTTCTTTCTATGCCTCTTCTCAGCTTACGAGACTCTCTGTATCAGCAGTGTAAGTTTTACTTTCCTTATTACCGTGTGTAATTTGTGTTTTTTTAAGTTAATTCATAGCTTACAGACCCAAATTACATTTGTCAATAATTTTTCTGAAAATTTAGATTAAATAGTTATTTCGGAAAGCGTTTAATACATTGATATGATTGAGTTACAGCTTTTAAAAAAATTTTTTATAACTTTCGACGAATAAGTTGATCAGCTCTTGTGAAAATTATGAAATATTTTTTAAAATTAAAGTGAAAAAAGAGGCATAACATCAGATACTATATTATGATTTAAAATATTAAATTTTTTAATGCATAAAAGAGAGGAGGCAAAATATTGTGGAATATGAACACGACGAACGACTAACGTTAAATCAAAATGAGCAAGTACAAAAAGTAGCTATTTCAGAGATAAAAGCTAATCCTTATCAACCCCGTAAAACATTTGATGAAGATAGATTACAAGATTTAGCTGATTCTATTCGCACGCATGGCATCTTGCAACCAATCGTTTTACGCAAAACGATTCAAGGTTACTATATTGTAGTGGGAGAAAGACGATTTAGAGCTTCGCAAATAGCTGGATTAGACGAGGTACCTGCTATTGTAAAAGAGTTGTCAGATTCTGACATGATGGAGCTAGCCATTATTGAAAATTTACAACGTGAAGATTTAAATGCGATTGAAGAAGCTGAAAGTTATAAGCGGTTGATGGATGATTTAGGTATTACGCAACAAAAAGTCGCAGAAAGACTGGGTAAATCACGGCCGTATATTGCTAATATGTTGAGACTGTTAAATTTACCAACAGAAGTTTCTAAGTTAGTGAAAAATGGGAAATTATCAGGAGCTCACGGCCGTACTTTATTAGGTGTAAAAGATACTACGACTATGAATAAATTAGCAAAACAAGCTATTCGAGAAGCATGGAGTGTAAGATATTTAGAAAATATTGTCGCAGAATTACAAGACGGTAAGGAGTCTAAAAATAGCGCGAAATCAGCTCATTTGAAACCGAAATTTATTCAAAAGCAAGAACGTCTTTTAAAAGAAAAATTTGGTACAAAAGTAGATATTTCTACTAGTAAAAATATCGGTAAAATTACGTTTGAATTTAAATCCGAAGAAGAGTTTAAAGACTTAATAAGAAAATTTAATAACGAATAATTTGAAGTTACTATTGAGGCTAAGTAATTTGTTTATAAATTGAGATATATGTTACTTTTAGCCTTTCTATGAGAGAAATTACTAATGAATAAAGCTAAAGACCGATATATTATCTAGTGAAAACACTGTATAATTATTTAATTATGATGAAAAATCTAAATTCAAGGGAGGAAAGTTTTGAATGAATCAGGTTAAAAATGTGCTATCTTCACTATTTGAACCTTTAACTAAACCAGAAACATATGAAAACTTAGGAATTAAACTTATTTTAATTCTTATTTATATTCTAGTAGCCATAATAGTGATTGCTATATTGAATAAAGTTATTGAACAAGCATTTAAACTTCAAAATAAAAGTAGTAAAGGAAATAAGAAGCGTTCTAGAACACTAGTGTCACTTGTTCAAAATGTAGTAAAATATATCGTATGGTTCATCGTTATTACAACAATTTTAAGCAAATTTGGCATTAGCGTAGAAGGTGTTATTGCCAGTGCTGGTGTTGTAGGTTTAGCAGTTGGTTTTGGTGCTCAAACGATTGTAAAGGATATCATTACTGGTTTCTTTATTATTTTCGAAAATCAATTTGATGTAGGCGACTACGTTAAAATTAATAGCGGTGGTACGACTGTAGCTGAAGGTACGGTTAAATCAATTGGTTTAAGATCGACGCGTATTAATACGATTAGTGGTGAATTAACGATTCTGCCGAATGGTAGTATGGGAGAGATTACTAACTTCTCTATTACAAATGGTTTCGCTATTGTGAAAATTCCAGTTTCTGTAGAGGAAAACTTAGATAAAGTTGAAAAACGATTAAATAAATTATTTACTGCAATGCGTAGTAAATATTATCTTTTCATTACAGATCCTGTAGTGGAAGGTATCGATTCGATTGATGAAACGAAAGTAGTATTTAGAATTTCTGCAGAAACGATTCCTGGTGAAGGTGCCTCAGGTTCAAGAATTTTACGTAAAGAAATTCAAAGAGTTTTCGTACAAGAAGGTATTAAATTACCACAACCAATCTATGTGAAAAGTATGGATGCACAAGATAAAGCTTAATTATCGTTGGGGGCAATTTCATGACGTCAAATTATGGAATAAATGATATAGTAGAAATGAAAAAACAACATGCATGTGGAACAAACCGATTTAAAATTATTCGTATGGGTGCAGATATTCGTATTAAATGCGAAAACTGTCAAAGAAGTATTATGATTCCACGTCAGACGTTTAATAAAAAATTAAAAAAAATATTAGTATCTCATCAAGATACAGAAAGTTAGGAGAATGATTAATGGCTTTAACAGCAGGTATCGTAGGGTTACCGAACGTTGGTAAATCTACTCTATTTAATGCAATAACTAAGGCAGGCGCATTAGCTGCGAACTATCCTTTCGCAACAATTGATCCAAACGTAGGTATTGTTGAAGTACCAGATACGCGTTTAAATAAATTAACTGAAATGGTAGAACCAAAGAAAACAATTCCGACTACTTTTGAATTCACTGACATTGCAGGTATTGTTAAAGGTGCTTCTAAAGGTGAAGGTTTAGGTAATAAATTCTTATCACATATCCGTGAAGTAGATGCCATTTGCCAAGTTGTTCGTGCATTTGATGATGAAAATGTTACACACGTATCAGGACGTGTTGATCCTTTAGACGATATTGAAGTTATCAATATGGAATTAGTATTAGCTGATTTAGAATCAGTAGAAAAACGTTTACCTAGAATTGAAAAAATGGCACGTCAAAAGGACAAAACTGCTGAAATGGAATTACGCATTTTATCTAGAATTAAAGAAGCGCTAGAAAATGGTAACCCTGTTCGTAGTTTAGAGTTTAATAACGAAGATCAAAAATATGTTAATCAAGCTCAATTATTAACATCTAAAAAAATGCTTTATATAGCTAACGTTGGCGAAGATGAAATTGGTAATGAAGATAATGATAAAGTGAAAGTGATTCGTGAGTATGCTGCGAAAGAGGCTTCAGAAGTTATCGTTATTAGTGCGAAGATTGAAGAAGAAATCGCTACTTTAGATGATGAAGATAAAGAAATGTTCTTAGAAGATTTAGGCATTGAAGAACCAGGTTTAGATAGACTAATCAGAACAACTTATGAATTGTTAGGATTATCAACTTACTTTACTGCTGGTGTACAAGAAGTTCGTGCTTGGACATTTAGACAAGGTATGACAGCACCACAATGTGCAGGTATTATTCATACTGACTTCGAGCGTGGTTTCATCCGTGCTGAGGTAACAAGTTATGATGACTATGTTGCAAATGGCGGGGAACAAGGTGCTAAAGAAGCAGGTAAGCAACGTTTAGAAGGTAAAGAATATATTATGCAAGATGGCGACATTGTTCACTTCAGATTCAACGTTTAGAATTACAATTCGCAATAAATCTTTTAAATTTATAAAATAAAGCAATGTAAGTTTCGTGTGGCTTAGAGTGACAGGGAACTTACATTGCTTTTTTATATGATTTATTTCGTTGTATCTTAAAAGAACGGTATAACTTTACTTGCTTCAATAATGTCTTTGGTGCTAAAAAACTGTTTACCTTCTCCAGTGTAGGCAGGTTCGAGTATCATATTGGCTTTTGCGCAATATAACCATTCTGGATTGATACCGCAATTTAAGACTTCTTGAAATTCTTGGAAATCTTTGTTCCAATCTAAATCTAATTGCATGTTTTACACCTCACCATTATTATAGAACATTTGTTCTGTTTTGAGAAGTACTTTTACATCTTTTTTTGTGCAATTTATTGTTTTGACTGTGTTTATTGATATTAAGAAGGAACACATGAGCATTATTGCATGTTTGGGACTGCCTTTTCAAAAAAGAAAAATGAGAGAGTGAATATTTATTGTAAAAAGTAATGCTCTATGCTATAATTCTTGATTGTGAGTAATGAAAATTATTCCTTGCTTGTCGACAGGAGTCGATAGGCCGCATAGACCACAAGGAGGTGCAAGTATAAAATGAGAACATATGAAATTATGTATGTCGTACGTCCAAACATTGAAGAGGATGCTAAAAAAGCTGTTGTTGAACGCTTTAACGGTATCTTAGCTTCAGAAGGATCAGAAGTTTTAGAAGAAAAAGACTGGGGTAAACGCCGTCTTGCTTATGAAATTGAAGATTTCAAAGAAGGTTTCTACAACATCGTACGCATTAAAACTGATAACAACAGAGCCACAGACGAATTCCAACGTTTAGCTAAAATCAGTGACGATATCATCCGTTATATCGTTATCCGTGAAGACCAAGATAAGTAATAATTTAATGGGGGCGTTTTAATGATAAACAGAGTTGTATTAGTAGGTCGTTTAACTAAAGATCCAGAATACAGAACCACTCCCTCAGGCGTAAGTGTAGCGACATTTACTCTAGCAGTTAATCGTACTTTCACGAATGCTCAAGGGGAACGCGAAGCTGACTTTATTAATGTTGTTGTGTTTAGAAGACAAGCAGAGAACGTGAATAATTATTTATTCAAAGGTAGTTTAGCTGGCGTTGATGGTCGCATACAATCACGCAGTTATGAAAATCAAGAAGGTCGTCGTATCTTTGTTACTGAAGTTGTAGCTGATAGTGTTCAATTCCTTGAACCTAAAAATGCTCAAGGTGGCCAACGTAATCAAAGTAGTAACAATGATTTCCAAGACTACGGTCAAGGATTTGGTGGTCAACAATCAGGACAAAATACGTCTTACAATAATAATCAATCATCAAATAATAAACAATCTGATAATCCTTTTGCAAATGCAAATGGACCGATTGATATTAGTGATGATGACTTACCATTCTAATAATAAAATGAACGTATAAAAACTATTTCAAAAGGAGGTAATTAACCATGGCAGGTGGACCAAGAAGAGGCGGTCGTCGTCGTAAAAAAGTTTGCTACTTCACAGCAAATGGTATTACACACATCGACTATAAAGATACTGAATTATTAAAACGTTTTATCTCAGAACGCGGTAAAATTTTACCACGTCGTGTAACTGGTACTTCAGCTAAATATCAACGTATGTTGACTACAGCTATCAAACGTGCTCGTCATATGGCTTTATTACCATATGTTAAAGACGAAAACTAATATATAAGTATTGGTTAAACCCCGTAGGCTTAAGGCTTACGGGGTTATTTTTGTGCTTTGAAATTTGAGGAAGGGCTATAGTGTAAGATTGCTAATTTAATTTTTGTTCTGAGTCAGATGGTTGTATATTTTATTATAGTTATTATCTTGAAAGTATTTAAATATATACCAATCGTTATTGTAGAATATGCCTAATGATTTTATAAAGATGCCATTTTTTAGTTGAACTTTTTTAATATCTTCAAGCGGAATTTTTATATTAATTGCACTGTTAGTTAAACTGAATGATTCAAAAGTTAAATGATGCTCGGTTAAAGTAAGACTACCCGGCACACTAACTCGTCATTAAATGAAAGTTTTTAAACTACAATTTGTGGTTATTTGCATTGTGTAAGTCTCCTTTTCAAAAAATAAACTATCTGTATTAATATTAAAATAATAAATGTAGTTAAAAATTACAATGTAAATTATTTTTAAAGTTAGTAATAAGTTGTGCGATATTGTTAATAAAATGAATATTAAATGTTATGATTTAAGTAGATATACATAAGGAGTTTTTAAATTATGAAGGGAAAATATTTATTAGCAGGTTTAACGGCGTCAACATTTCTATTGGGAGCATGTAGTCTAAATATCGGTTTACCAGGCGGAGACGACGAAAATTCTAACAATGAAAAGCAAGAGCAAAAGAAAGATAACGATTCAGGCAAAAAATCGAATGACCCTAAAAAATCTGGCGATGAATCTAGTAATAAAGAACATTCATCAGCAAATAATGATGCGCAAAACGATAGCAACAATTCAGATGGACAGACTGAAGCTGGCGGCGAAGCCATGACTGATTCAGAACAATCTCAAGACCAAGATAGTACTAATGACGATAGCTCAGACGGTAACGATAACTCTAACAATAATGACGAAACTAACTCAGATAATCAAGCTCAAGATGATACATCTGAAAATGATGAAGAGGCAACAGATGAGGAAGACTCAAATAACCAAGATCAAGGTAGCAATATAAGTTCTACAGATGCTGAAGATATTGTATATGATTGGTACAAAAAACAAGGTTATGGCGCTAGGTTAAGAAGTGAGTTCAAATATAATCCTGACCAAAGTACAAGTGACCAATATCATATCGATTATGCTGCTAGTGATGCTTATGGTAGAGGAATGCCATATGTAGCTATGGTTGATAAAAAAACTGGTGAAATAGTTGATAACTATAATAATATGACTGATGAACAAAAAGCTAACTTCAAAAAAGCAAATGAATCACTACTCCAACAAAGTAATAAACAGAAAAACCAACAATCTGAAGAAGAAAACAGCCAACAAGATAGTAATGAGGACCAACAAAATAGTGACGATGATCAACAACAAGCTGACAAAGGTCAAACTATAGCGAATAGTAAAGAAGCACAAGACAATGTTGAAAACACTCCTGCTCAGAATGCTGCAGGTAGTCAAGGTAATGAAGCACAACAAGACCAAAGCCAACAACAAGATACAGATAGTGGCAATCAAGATCAGGCGCAACAACAAACAGACCAACAGCAAGCTTCAGACCAACAACAAGGTCAAAATCAAGCACAACAAGCTTCAGATCAACAACAAGACAATAGCGATAACAATACTGAAGGGGAATAATCGACCCCTACACGGAGGAAATTCCGAAAAAATTATATCTAACTACACACAAAAATCCGGCTTCTATACCGAAGTCGGATTTAATTATTTTAATTTATAAACGAATATCTATATCATCAATATGTTGTTGATATTCTTTATATTTGCTTTCCACTAACATTTGATAAGGTGTATTAAAGAAGTCTGCGAGAATCATCGCATCTTTAAAATTAGGTTCATGTTGATGATTTTCCCATTCCCATAATTGATGTGGTTCATAATGTGTACCATATTTTTTATTTAATAACTCTGTTAATTCATTAATTTCAAGATTTCGTTTTGTTCTTAAGTTAAAAAGTGTATGTGAACTCATGATACATAACCTCCCTGTAAATGCTAAGCTTGTAAAATATAAGATAATCTTATTTTTTTCCCTGTTAAATTACCTTTCTAACAAACTTATTAAGTCTTTTATGATAATAAACCCAAGTTATTTTACTATACTATTCCTCTTCATGAATTTTATCAAGTCTTTTAAGTCATAATTCATAATTATGTTATTTTTAATTTACAATCTATAAACAAAGGGGTTAGCGTTATGAGAATATTTGATGCACATTTTCATATTATTGATTTTAATTTTCCGATTAAAGAGAATAATGGTTACATGCCACCTTCCTTCGCTACACATGACTACTTAAACCGTACTAAAGATTTAGGCATAATAGGCGGAGCAATCGTTTCAGGTTCATTCCAAGGTTTTGATCAAGATTATTTAGCAGATGCGCTTAATAAATTAGATGGCAAATTCGTAGGGACCACTCAGCTACCTATGACTACAAGCGATGAAGAAATTCGTCGATTAAATGCTTTGGGGATTAAAGGAATTAGATTCAATGTTAAACGTGGAGGTTCAGAAGATATTTCGAAACTTAAAGAATTCTCACAACGCGTTTATGATTTAGTAGGTTGGCACACTGAAATTTATATTGAGTCGAAGAAATTAACTGACTATAAAGACATTATTCTTCAATTACCGCAAGTATCTATTGATCACCTAGGTTTAACTGAAGAGGGGTTTGAAGATTTGAAAGACTTAGTTAGACATGGCGTTTACGTTAAAGCAACGGGCTTCGGTCGTATTGAAGTCGATCCTGTTTTAGCTATTCAAGAGTTAATTAATATTAATCCCAAAGCTATCATGTTTGGTACTGATTTGCCTTCCACACGTGCTAATCGTCCATTCAATGAAGGAGATATCCAATTAATTCAGAATAATTTTAATCAAGACATTCAAGACAGAATATTTTATAAGAATGCATTAGAATTTTATAGATTTTCATAATAATGTACTTTTATGATTTTTATTTTTGGAAAAGGGAATAGACTAATACTTAAATGTTAAAAAATCTATTTGGAGGTAAGGAAATGAAACTCTCATGGATTTTATGGTGGGTTGTTTCTGCATTTTGGATCATCTTATTCATTGGCAGTTCAGTTATGATTTGGACACGACGTACAGATGCAGCGGGTATTTTTCAAACACCAGAATTAAGAGCAGTATCTATTATTATTTTAGCAGTAGCATTTTTGCTTCCAATTATTATACAAATTGTATGGTTAGTGATTAATCTAGTTATGTCCCATAACGAAAAAATTCAGAAGTATTAAAATTGAATTTAAGTATATTTCTTAAAAAAAGTTAATTATTTTTTAATAAATACGTTTAAAAAGCATTAATGGTGGTATAAGTAAGAAGTAAATAAAACAAAAAGATAAGGAGAGTTCTGATTATGAGCTTTATTATTATGATAATCGTCGGCGGATTAATCGGATGGGTTGCCGGTATGATCATGGGTAAAGACATCCCAGGTGGTATCATTGGTAACATCATCGCTGGTTTAATCGGTTCAGCAATTGGTAGTAGAATCTTCGGTATGTGGGGTCCTGTATGGGGCGGCGTACCAATCTTCCCAGCATTATTAGGTGCAATTATTCTTATTTTCATCGTAAGTTTAATCTTCCGTGTTCTAAAAAAATAATAATATTTGAATTATCAAAGAGGGCTATGTTAAGTAGGCTCTCTTTTTTATATGGAGAATTAAATAGTAAAAAAGGGCATAAAAAGAGGGTGACGTCGGGTTAAGGCGTCACCCAGGAGTATTATGTTCATGAATATAAAAGACTTTGTAGTTTTTAACTACATGTTAATAGTATCATGTAATGCAATGGTATGACAATCATAAACTATTAAAAGCTACAAAATTATATAATCATATTAAAGTGGTAAAAATATTTAATAGCATGTGTGTGTAAATAAAGCCTTTTGCACAAGATTAAAGTTCTAATTTCTTTTTTAGACGCCTGGATGTCTTACCTTGATCGCCTTTCATATGGCATAATTAATGTAATATTTTACTTGAGGAGGGTGTCATATGAATGGTATCGCAACTTTCATTATTATTACACTTCTTATTATCATCGTACCTGGTCCAGACTTTTTAATTGTTATGAAAAACACGATTCATTCTGGGAAATTAAATGGAGCAATGTCAACATTTGGTATCACGTCGGCACATATTGTTTATTCATCCTTAGCGGTACTTGGAATTATTTACATACTAACAAGTTTATATTATGTATTTTTTATTATTAAAATTTTAGGTGCTTGTTATTTAATACATTTAGGAATTCAAAGTATCATTAGTGCACGTCAATCTTTGGATTTTACTTCTACTAAAAATGTTAAAAATAATGTTAGCCGTTTTACTTCTTACCGCCAGGGTTTTTTGAGTACTATTTTAAATCCTAAAGCTTTATTGTATTATGTCAGTGTCTTACCACAATTTTTATCAACTGGTGGTATTGAAGTAAAATCACAAATTGCAATATTATCGATTATAGTCATTTTAGTGATATGTGGTTGGTTTTTATTTTGCGTTTTTGTTTTTCAATATATCAAATTACTATTTAGTAATCCAAAGATTAAGTCGATATTTGATTATGCAGTAGGTTTTATTTTAATTGGACTTTCGGTTAATTTATTATTGAGTAAGAGTGCTTAATTTTAAAAAAAGAAGGAGAACTATTAAGTTGAAACTATATTTAGTGAGACATGGCGAGTCTCAATCGAATTATGATAACAAACATCATCGTGCTTATTTTTGCGGTCAATTAGATGTACATTTAACTAAAAAAGGTATTGAAGGTGCACGAAGCTTAGAAAGCTACTTTAAAGATATGAATATTGATCATGTCTATGTATCTGATTTAACACGTACGATTGAAACTTATAATAATATCTTTCCATATGATATTCCTACTACCGTTACATCAGGTCTTAGAGAACGCTCACTAGGTGTATTTGAAGGAGAATATAAAGATAAATTAATGAAAGATGCTCAGTATCATCAATATTTCAATCATCCAGAATATAAAGATTTCCGTCATAGTTTTACACAGAAAGCGCCTAAAGGTGAGAGTTACGGAGATGTCTTAAATAGAATTCGTTTATTTTTTGAAAATGAAGTTTCGCAAGACTCAGAAACAATAGTAATCGTAGCTCATCAAGTAGTCATTCGATGCATGCTAGTTTACTTCGGAATGCTTACTGAAAAAGAAGCGTTAGATCAGAATATAGAAAACTGTAAGCCGATATACATAGAAATTTAAAAATCCCAACTTTAACGAAATTGAGTCGCTCGTTAAAGTTGGGGTTTCTTCTATTATTTATCAAAAACATCTGTTTTGATATTTTTATCTTTTAAGAATTTTTTAATTTTATTTTGCTGTTTACCATTTACATCTCCGGCATAATGAGTAGGTACATCAACAACGTTAATTGTATTTTGAGGCTCGTAATTAAGCTGTTCTATTTTTTCGTCTATATCTGAAATTGTACTATTTAAAGCGTTGAAATAGTTGATAATACGAGTCACATTATCTTGATAACCTGTAGGAATAGTATTATTTTCAACAAATTTCTTAAAGTGTAAGTCATTTTTAACGGCAACATTCGATAATTTGCTCAATTTATTTGCTTGAGCTTTTGTGACTCTTGTTTGTCCGCCACTTTGTTTATCTATCTGACTTTGTAAAATATATTTATTATCTAGAATATCGCTATTAACATCTAAATATTTCTGGATTGCTTTATTCATCTCATCTTCGCTAATTTTTTGGTTAGTTTTATCTGAGGTGAAAACGTCTTTATCAGTTACATTTTTAGCATGTTTGGGAGCGGTAATACCATTACTTTGTAGATGATCTTCGTTCTTATCATCATTGTTATCATTATGAGGTGCACATGCACTTAAAGTTAATAGTAGTGTTAAAAATGCGCCAACTATAATACTCTTTTTCATAGATTTTAATAATCTCCTTTATTAATAAAACATAATAATAGAGTATCATTTATAGGAAAATATTTGAATGATAAGAACTTAAAATAAAAATTATCTATGAACAATTTATGGCAAGTATTTGTCTATTTCAAGTACAGTATGACCTTTTGCAGCCCACAATCTTAACTCATTCCATATTTTTTGAAATTGTGTAATGAGTTGACCTTCAGGTATGGGACGTAATATTTCTCCATCAATCATTGTTTCTATAGACATAAGTGCTTGATCTGGATCAGGAGAAGAACGTAATTCGTGTAATAATAAATTAATATGTGAATTTATCTCTTCGTTATCTTTAGTAGTTAAAAATTGTTTAAGAAACTTTTTAAAATTTTTGATGACTTTTGTTTCTTTATAGTATTCATGAATATCATAATAAAGTAGTTCTTTTAAAGATGAAGGAATATAATAATCAAATGGTAATGATTCACTTTCTGTTGGATCTATATAAGGCGCAATTAAGGGATGCACTAAATACCCTTGTTTGATAACGGTAAAATCTTTTATATCTAATGATTGAATATGTAGTTTAATTTCATTTTTAGTTTTTGAAGTATTCAATAATTGTTTTAACAATTTTGAAATAAACTGTAATGATACGACGCCGTATAAATTCGTTGTAGCAACATAAAATCTAAATAAAGTGATTTCCTTGCTACTTTTATTTTCTTTTTTTATTTTAGTAATCTTATCTTCTACAAGCTCTTCACGCATTAAATTATTAAGAGTATTAGTGAATATAGAATTTATACTTTTTTCACTAAATAAATCTTTTAAAGCATCTTCATTAATATTTTCTTCTTCTATACCTAAGAAACTTGGTAAATCTATATCATCATTTAATAAATCAAGTAATTCATTTTCAAAAAAATCTTCATTATTGTTTAATGCATGTAAATCTGCTATTACATTCTCAATACCGCCAATGCTATCTACATATTTTGAAAAATGTTCCATTACATCTTTTGGAATAATGATTACACCATCATATGTGTCGAATCTTAAAATAAATAAACCCTCTGCAAAGATATGAAATTCTACTCCTAAATGTGAATTTAATTCTTCCAAGTCATAGTCTGTATTAACATTTTTACCGCTTTTATATGTATCGATAAAAATATCGAAAATTTTAGGCGTCATCGAACTTAATTCCTCTTTTAAGATTGTGAAATCTTGAAAAACTTTTTTTACAATTAAATCAATAATGAGAGCTTTTCGTTTATTTGAAAACCCTTTGATATTATGATGACGGCAGATACTTTTTAAGCTATCTATATTATATTGATCTAATTCCTCTTTAAGAGAAATGTCTTTAAATTTATTAATTGCTTTATATTGAATATGAAGTTTCTCAATATAAAGCTGTTCTCTGTACGTTTTTTGCCAAAGCTCAGGATATTTCTCATTTAATGCTACTCTATTTATTGCGTCTAGAATTATATTATTTACATCAAATGTATCTTCATTGATAAAAGTAATAGCGCCATATTTATATAATATTGGTAATTTTTTTAATTTTTTCTTATTAATTAAAATGAGAGAATCGTTATTTTTTAAAAAAGTACTTATATAATTTTTTTCAGTTTGATCCATACTATTGTAAAGTTTAAGTATATTCTCGTCATGATAAAATTGTAATATTGCTTGAAGTTCATCATAATCTTGAGGCAAATTTAAAAATTGTTTTAAATTACTAAATTGCTCTGAGGTAATTCTATTTGTTACATCTAGCATTATAAAAAAAGCCTCCTTATTTATGTCTACCTACTTGTAAAATAGCATAGAACTTTAAATAAATATATAAATTAAATAAAAAACCGAGATACTCATATGAGCATCTCGGTTTATATGAAGATATTTGATAGGTTAAGTGACAAACTAGAAAATTTCTAGTTATTAATTTCTAATTATATAATCAAAGGCATTTAATGCCGCGTTGGCACCTGCGCCCATTGAAATAATAATTTGTTTATTTTTTTGATCAGTAACGTCTCCAGCAGCAAAGATACCTGGAACATTTGTATGATTATCGCGATCGATAACTACTTCTCCACGATTATTTAATTCTACTGCGTCACCAATCCAGCTTGTGTTTGGTACTAAGCCAATTTGTACAAAGACACCATCTAGGCTAATTTCTTTCATTTCACCTGATGCTAAGTCTTCATAACTTAATCCAGTTACATGATCGTCACCTAAAACTTCAGCAGTTCTAGCATTTGTGTGAATATCTACGTTTGATAGAGAACGTAAACGGTCTTGTAATACCGTATCTGCTTTAAGTTCAGATGAATATTCAAATAATGTAACATGGTTAACAATACCTGCTAAATCGATAGCTGCTTCAACGCCTGAGTTACCGCCACCGATAACTGCCACGTCTTTATTTTCAAATAAAGGACCGTCACAGTGAGGGCAGAAAGCAACACCTTTGTTGATTAAGCGATCTTCGCCAGGAATGTTTAATTTACGCCAACTTGCACCTGTTGAAATAATAGCAGTTTTACTTTCAAGAACTGCGTCATTTTCAAGTGTTACACGAATAGCTTTATCTGTTTTCTCAATACTTGTAGCACGAATACCTGTCATAGTATCAATATCGTATTCTTCGATATGTGCTGCTAAGTTAGCAGAGAATTGAGAACCAGTTGTTTCTTTAACAGTAATGAAGTTCTCGATACCAGCAGTATCGTTAACTTGACCACCAATACGATCAGCTACAATACCTGTACGTAAGCCTTTACGTGCAGTATAAATTGCAGCACTACCACTTGCTGGTCCACCACCGATGATTAAAACATCATATGGCTCTTTATCGTTAAATTCAGAAGCATCTTGTGTGCTTCCTAATTTAGTTAAGATATCAGAAATAGTCATACGACCATTGCCAAATTCTTCACCGTCTAAGAAGACTGCAGGTACAGCCATAATGTCTTCTGATTCTTCACGGAAGACAGCACCATCAATCATAGTGTGAGTAATATTAGGATTGATTACACTCATTAAGTTTAATGCTTGAACAACGTCTGGACATTTTTGACAAGTTAAACTTACATAAGTTTCGAAGTTATAGTTACCTTCTAAACCTTTAATTTGATCAATGATTGATTGTTTTTCTTTAGGGGCACGACCACTCACTTGTAAAATTGCTAAAACAAGTGAGTTGAACTCGTGGCCTAATGGAATACCAGCAAACGTAATGCCTGTATCTTCTTCGGGTTTACTTACTGTAAAACTTGGCGTACGTTTTAACTCTTTATCTACAATAGTTATATGGTCTGACATTTCAGCGATTTCATCTAAAAGTTCTTTTAACTCTTTAGATTTGTCATCAGAACCGATACTAGCTCTGAATTCAACATCGCCTTCCATAAGACCTAAAAGCTGTTGTAATTGTTGTTTTAAATCAGCATTAAGCATTCTGTAATGCCTCCTTAAATTTTACCTACTAAGTCTAATCCTGGTTGTAATGATTCAGAACCTTCTTCCCATTTAGCTGGGCATACTTCACCTGGATGTTGACGTACATATTGAGCTGCTTTGATTTTGTTAACTAATGTGCTAGCGTCACGGCCGATACCGTCTGCATTGATTTCAGCTGCTTGAACTACGCCATCTGGGTCAACGATGAATGTACCACGTTGAGCTAATCCAGCTTCTTCATCTAATACATCAAAGTTACGAGTAATAGTTTGAGAAGGGTCACCAATCATAGTGTATTGGATTTTGCTGATAGCATCTGAATGATCGTGCCATGCTTTGTGTACGAAATGAGTATCAGTTGATACTGAGAATACGTTAACACCTAAATCTTGTAATTTATCATATTGGTTTTGTAAATCTTCTAATTCAGTTGGACATACGAATGAGAAGTCAGCAGGGTAGAAACAAACTACACTCCAAGAACCTTTTAAATCATCTTGGCTTACTTCTTTAAATTCGTCATTTTTAGGATCATAAGCTTGAGCTGTGAATGGTAAAATTTCTTTATTGATTAAAGACATAACTTAAATTCCTCCTGATTTTCGAAAAATTTTTAGAATTACATAAGAATAATTGCTTATTTATAATAATTCTAATTTCTTGAATATTATTATTACACTTCGTTTCCATTTCGTCAACTTAATACACTTGTAAGAAACGAAATATTGCTTAAATACTATTAAATAAGGGTTTTTGTATAATTTGTTAAGATAGTTAAGAAGTATTTAAATTTATATTTTTTAAATGAACATTGTAAATTACAAATACCTCTTACTATCAATTATCCTTTATCATTCTCAACTAAACATCTGTATTTGATAATGGAGAAGATTTATTTTTTTGAAAATGAAGAAGTAAAACATAAACAAGGAACGTTTATATATAGTGTAGGAGATAAGAAATTGAGGGTAAGCACTTGGTACGATTATTAGATTCTCTACTTAATAATTATAAAGGCCAGGAAGCTACGCTATCCTGACCTTGATATATAATTAATCTACTATCTCGACTGTAACGCTGCCAACTTTATCATATTTTGCAGTGTAAGTGCCTTTTTCTAAATGTAGGGGAGAGATAAATGTGCCTGAAGAAATGAATTGGCCTTTTTCTAATTTTTTACCATGAGCATGTAATTTTTTGTTTAACCATTTTACTGATTCAATAGGATTACCTAATACTTCACTTGAATGACCTTTTTCAATTTGCTTCTCATCTTTAAATAATCCTAAATTAATGTCTGCAAATTCTTTATATTCTAAAGGTGTAACGCTTTCCCCAACGACAATTAATCCTGTAGCAGTATTATCTGAAATTAAATCGCCTAATGTGAAATTAGGGAACCAATTTTTATAACGTGCGTCTGGGACTTCAATTCCTGCTGCAATTTTAACACTCTCTAAGATAGTTTGATTAGTAGCATCTTTAGGTAAATCAGCAGTTAGCTCGAAAATAATTTCTGGTTCTAATAATGGATCAAAAAGATTTGATAAAGATACTTTTGCGTTACTTTTAACAACCTGAGTAGATAAGATTGTACCGTATGCAGGCTCGTGAGTATTAGCTATAGCTTGGGTAGCAGCACTTGTCATGCTCACTTTATAACCTTTCACAGTAGCTTTCTCATGTTTTTTAAGTTGTTCAATTAAATCATCTTGAGTTTTATATGCATCTTCTTCACTAATGTCATGTGTTTTACTGACAAATTCAATAGGTTTCTTAGAAATAAAAGCTTTATATAGTGCGTTTGAAATTTCTTTGCTAGCTTGAGGCATAATATCTCTCCTTAAATATCTGAAAATTGTTACTATTATGATAACTACAAAAATACAAGCATACAAATTTTTTATTAAAAAAGAGAAAGGTGACTTTCAAGACAAATATAAGCTGAACTTGTTACGATATATTCAGTAGATAATAAGGAGTGAATAAAATGTCAAATCATGTTTATGATTTAACTAAAAAACACCATTCAGTAAGAAAATTTAAAGATAAACCTTTAAGTGAAGATGTAGTAAAAAAACTAGTCGAAGCTGGGCAAAATGCTTCTACATCTAGTTATTTACAAACATATTCAATTATTGGTATTGATGATCCTCAAATTAAAGCGCAATTAAAAGAAGTTTCAGGTCAATCTCATGTAGTAAACAATGGCTACTTATTTGTATTTGTTCTAGATTATTATCGCCATAGTCTGATTAATGAAAAATTTGATTATAATATGGAAACATCTTTTGAATCTGCAGAAGGTTTATTAGTGGGAGCAATTGACGTTGCACTTGTTTCTGAAAATATTGCTTTAACAGCTGAAGATATGGGCTACGGTATTGTATATTTAGGTTCTTTACGTAATGATGTTGGCCGTGTCCGTGAAATTTTAGACTTACCAGAGTATGCTTTTCCTTTATTCGGTATGGCAGTAGGTGAGCCTGCCGATGATGAAAATGGAGCACCAAAACCACGTCTGCCACTTGAACATGTCTTTCACAAGAATGTTTATAACAGCAATCAAAAACAACGAAATGAAGAATTAAACCAATATGATGAAACTGTTAGCAATTATTATAAAGAACGTACAAACGGAGAACGTTCTGAAACTTGGTCACAACAAGTGGCAGGATTTTTAAGTGGAAAAACACGTTTAGACATGTTGGAACAATTAAATAAAGCAGGTTTAATGAAGCGATAAGGCTATTATAAATAAAGAAGCGTAGCTCAATCATTCTAATATATTCATCATACTAGAATGTTGGCTACGCTTTTTAATAGCTATTAATTATTGTGTAGATAAATCACCATATTGATTTGAATTAAATTTCTCTTTATCGAGGTTACCAGTTAATTTAGCTGTACCAGTACCTGCTAGTATTGAATCATTAACGTTTAGAGCAGTTCGTCCCATATCAATAATTGGTTCAATTGAAATAAGTACGCCGGCTAAAGCGACTGGAAGGTTAAGCGTTGATAATACAAGAATAGATGCGAATGTTGCACCACCGCCTACACCAGCTACACCAAATGAACTAATTACTACTACACCAATAAGAGTCAAAATAAATGGTAAATCTATATCAACTTTAGCTACTGGCGCTACCATGATAGCTAGCATAGCTGGATAAATTCCTGCGCAACCATTTTGACCAATAGATAAACCAAAAGAAGCAGAGAAGTTAGCAATACCATCTGGCACACCTAAACGTTGTGTTTGTGTTTGGATGTTTAATGGTAATGCACCTGCACTTGATCTTGATGTGAAAGAGAAGATAAGCACTTCGAATGTCTTTTTAACATAGCGAACAGGATTTATTCCCATAATCGTTAGGATAATTAAATGAATAATATACATTGTTATTAAAGCAGCATATGAAGCAATCATAAATTTACCTAATGTCCAAATCGCTGCAAAGTCACTTGTAGCAATGGTAGAAGCCATAATCGCTAAAATACCGTATGGAGTTAAGCGTAAAACAAAAGTAACAATTGACATTACTAATGAATAAATAGCATCAATACCACGTTTTAACAAGCTACCATTTTCAGGTTGTTTACGTGCTACGCGTAAACATGCAAAACCTACAAATATCGCAAAAATCACTACCGCAATTGTAGAAGTAGTTCGTTGACCAGTGAAGTCTAAGAATGGATTACTTGGTAATAATTCTAAGATTTGTTGAGGTAACGTATTAGCTGTTAAATCTTTAGCTTTACTGCTAATTTCACTTCCGCGAGCATTTTCAGCACTACCTAAATCAATACTTGATGCATCTAAACCAAATACAATGGCATAAAAAATTCCTACTATAGCCGCGATAGCCACAGTACCAATTAAGAATATAAAAATATAAGAACCAATTTTAGCGAATTTATCCCCAATTTGTATCTTACTAAATGCTGAAACGATTGAAATAAATATTAAAGGCATAACAATCATTTGTAATAAAGCAACATAACCGTCGCCGACAATACTGAACCAATCTGTTGTTGTTTCAAGTACTTTTGAATTAACACCATAAATTAAATGTAAAGCAATACCAAACACAATTCCCAAACCTAAAGCTGTAAATACACGTTTAGGGAAGGAAACATGCTTTTTCGCCATAAAGAATAAGCCAATAAGAAAGGCAATCATTATGACAATGTTAATAACTGTAAAAAAAGTCCCCATAAAGCAATCTCCTTTGATGTAATTTAATTCCGATTTACTTAATAAGGATAGTATCATTTTAATATTATTTCAATAGCTTATAATAAAAAATAAAATTATATTTATTAAAAATGTAGTTTTTATAAAATTTTAATATCTAGATTTTTAATTTTTGAAAAGAAAAAACCATAGTCCTTATAGACTATGGTTTGAATTTAAACTATATATTAAAGATTAAATAATCTAGCTAGAAACCCTTTTTTCTCAGTTGAGGGTCTATTCATTGAGGCTGTATTTTTTATCGCTTGTTCATTATTATCGTTAATTTCTTTAACTAAATCATTTTTAGTGTATTCCGATTGCTCTTTTTGAGCATTTTGAATAGCTTCTTGAGATGTTTGGATTGCTTGTAAAGATTGATTATTAGCTTCAAGTTTATTAGTAATTTGACTTTGAAGTTCTTTTAATTCATTTTGTTGTTGATTAACTTGGTTAATCATTTGCGCAAGCATTTGGCGTTCTTCACGCATTTTTTGAATTTCGTTACGTAAATCGCCTACTAATTGAGCCACACTGTTATCAGCAGGTAATTGTTCATTGTCTTCTTTAACAATGACTTGTAAAAAATCTTTTTCTTTCTCTAATTCTTCAAATGCTAAATCATAACTATTTGTTTGTTTAACTTTCTCCGCGATATCTTGGAATAACTCGATATCTTCTTCTTTAAAATCAGTGGCTTCACGACCACGATATTCTGTCTTGCTAAGTTGATAACCACGTTCTTCTAAATGTTGCACAATTTTACGGACTTGTTTTTCACTTAGGTCGACACGTTGAGCGAATTCTTTAGTTAACATAGCTGAAAGTCCTTTCGTTTCTATATTTATTTACACCGACGTCGGTCTTCGGCCAGTGAAACGTCAGTCTAACCTCGCTATTTAGTTTAACCCTTTATATCGCTCATTTCAAGTGTTCTTATAGAGGTAAGCGTAAATTCATACGTTCTAAGAGTGGGTAAATAATATCTCTAGAAATGCCATTTGCAAAGACATACTTAAGAATATAATTTGATTTAACACTTGCTGGGTAAATATCCTTTGTTAATTCAATATTTGATTTAATAAACAGATCAACTTCAAATGGAGAAGTTTCATTCGAATAGTTTGGATGTAAATATTCGATTTCGCTTTGTTTTTCAAAACCATTCGTTAGAAGCAAATGTATACGTTGTTTTAATAATGCTTCATCTTGATTATTAATATTTGTTTCTTTAGGGACCTCGACCATTATAAAATTAATATCTCTTGAATGAACTTTATTAGAAAGTTTGTTTAATTGAATTTCGATTTCTTGAAGCGTTTCCGAAATAATTTCATCGTGGCTAGCATTATTTATAGCTAGTAAATGAATTAAAAATGCCGAGTTCGTCGTCGCTTCATAATGGGCAGTCGCTATGCTAACTACTTCTTCCTCATCTAGACCTACAATGAAAGCATAGTCATTTTCAGTTTTGTTGTTTTGCAAAGATTTTTTAACTATCGAGCTATCTTCGTAAAAATCAATATCGAGTTGCTTATTGTATAAATCTACTGCCTTGTTAAAATAGTTGTCGTTAAAAGATTGGATAGTATGAAATTTCATAATGTCACCCCCATAATTTTTGTTTTAGTATAGCACATTTGTAAAGTAGGCTATCATCAAGAAAAACGTAAATATTAATGACAATTAAAAAACACCGCAAAACAGACTTAAATATAAGCTCATTTTACGGTGATAAATCATTAAATTTTTAATTTATTTTATGATTTTGGACCTTTAGATTCATTTGCATAATGTGTAATATCAATTTCTTCATAAGCAGAATTGTTTTCTTCTACTTCATCATGAGAACTGTTATCTTTGTTAGCCACAATTAAAATTCTGTCATTAATTACTTCTTTTTTATACTTTTCTAATTGATCTTCAGATAATTTATAGCGAGTTAACACTGCTTCTTCTCCGTCTTCCCCTGTAAGTAATCTAGACATACGGTCACTGAATGAACCACTTGTAGCTACTAATGAAATTTGGGAATCATGTAAGTCGTCTAAATGTAATTTACTTTTACTCACAATAGTTAATTCATTTTCTGAATAACCTTCAGCTTTTTTCTTATCAATAACGTTATAAATTTCATCTTGATTATCTACTACTGTAATATCTGGCATATTTCTCGCCCTCCAATTTCGTCCTACTTTTAATAAAAATATACCCTAATGAATGTTTATAAAACTAATCTATAATAATTATATAATTAAATGATAATGGTTTACAAATATAGGTAGATATCATTTAATAAAACGCTTACACCTAGAAATGCTGTCATATTAGGCTTTATCTCTTTTCAAATATTGAAAAGAGCGCAAAAATTTGCTATTATCAATAATAATTTATATCGCTCATATAATCTAAAGAATATGGCTTTAGGAGTTTCTACCATGTTGCCGCAAACGACATGACTATGAGTACAGTACAATATAATTCAAGGAAAGACGTTATTAAATGGTCACCTAGAAATACTACATATAGCATTGTTTGACTTTGGAGGCAGGTATATAGCTACAGCTTTTCTGTGGGATTGAACAAATTATATTTTAAAGTGTTTTTAGAGTGATACATTTAAACTAATCGCTATGTAAGTGTTTATCCTACGATGTATTGCCTGTTCACTCATAGATCCTGAAACTTTTCAAAGTTTTAGGGTTTTTTTGTATATATATTGAGGAGGTTTTAAAGTGGAATCGCTTAGACAGAAAGTCAAAGAGGATGGCGTCGTCATTGATGAAAAGATTTTAAAGGTTGATGGTTTTCTTAATCATCAAATTGATGCAAAGTTAATGCATGAAGTTGGTAAAACTTTTTACGATCAATTTAAAGATAAAGGTATTACTAAAATTTTAACGATTGAAGCGTCAGGTATCGCGCCAGCAATTATGGCTTCACTACATTTTGATGTGCCTTGCTTATTTGCTAAAAAAGCAAAACCAAGCACATTGAAAGATGGATTTTATAGTACGGATATACACTCATTTACTAAGAATAAAACGAGTACGGTTATCGTCTCTGAAGAATTTTTAGGTGAAAATGATAAAGTCTTAATTATCGATGACTTTTTAGCTAATGGAGATGCCTCTTTAGGTTTATATGATATTGCACAACAAGCCAAAGCTGAAACGGTAGGTATTGGTATTGTTGTTGAAAAGAGTTTCCAAGATGGACGACAAAGATTAGAAGAAGCAGGTTTAACAGTTTCTTCATTATGTAAAGTAGCTTCTCTTAAAGGAAACAAAGTTACTTTACTAGGTGACAACGAATGAAAAATTTTATTTTAAGCCTTCAACATTTATTAGCAATGTATGCAGGGGCGATTCTAGTACCTATTATTGTAGGGACTAGTCTTAAATTTACACCTGAAGAAATTGCTTACTTAGTAACTGTAGATATTTTTATGTGTGGGGTCGCTACTTTTTTACAAGCGAATAAAGTCACTGGAACAGGTTTACCTATTGTTCTAGGTTGTACTTTTACGGCGGTAGCGCCAATGATATTAATTGGACAAACTAAAGGGTTAGATGTCCTTTACGGTTCACTATTTTTATCAGGTATTTTAGTAGTGATTATTGCACCGTTCTTTTCATATTTAGTTAAATTCTTTCCTCCTGTTGTGACTGGAAGTGTGGTTACAATTATAGGTATTAATTTAATGCCTGTAGCGATGAACTATTTAGCAGGGGGACAAGGCGCAAAAGATTACGGCAATCCTAAGAATTTAATTCTAGGTGGCGTAACGTTAGTAGTCATTCTTTTATTACAACGATTTACAACGGGCTTTTTAAAATCTATCGCTATCCTCATTGGCTTAGTGATAGGAACCATTTTAGCTAGTGTGTTTGGGTTAGTAGACATTAATCAAGTAGGCCAAGCACATTGGTTTGGTATTCCTCGCCCATTCCGTTTTTCAGGATTTGGTTTTGATGTAGGAGCGACATTAGTGTTCACTATTGTGGCCATTGTCAGCTTGATAGAATCTACTGGGGTTTATCATGCGTTAAGTGAGATTACTGGTAGACAACTTGAACGTAAAGATTTCCGTAAAGGTTACACTGCGGAAGGTCTAGCGATTATCTTAGGATCGATTTTCAACTCGTTTCCTTATACTGCTTATTCTCAAAATGTAGGCTTAGTATCTTTATCGGGTGCTAAGAAAAATAACATTATTTATGGCATGGTGGTATTACTCCTAATTTGTGGTTGCATACCTAAATTAGGTGCCTTAGCTAATATCATTCCTTTACCTGTATTAGGTGGCGCAATGATCGCTATGTTTGGCATGGTAATGGCTTATGGTGTGAGTATCTTAGGCCATATCGATTTTAAAAATCAAAATAATTTATTAATTATTGCCGTATCTGTTGGTTTAGGAACGGGTATAAGTGCAGTGCCTCAAGCCTTTAAAGCATTAGGTGAACAATTTGCTTGGTTAACTCAAAATGGTATTGTGTTAGGGGCAATTTCTGCAATTATTCTTAATTTCTTTTTTAACGGTATAAAATATAAACAAAACGAAGAAAATGTGAAATAATAGGACTAACTATAAAAAAATGGAGGCTGTATTACAAATGTGGGAAAATAAGTTTGCTAAAGAATCTTTAACTTTTGATGATGTTTTATTAATTCCAGCTGCGTCAGACGTATTACCAAGCGATGTTGATTTAAGTGTTGAATTATCAGATAGAATCAAATTAAATATTCCAGTGATTTCAGCTGGGATGGATACAGTAACTGAATCTAAAATGGCAATTGCTATGGCACGCCAAGGCGGATTAGGTGTTATTCATAAAAACATGGGCATTGAAGAGCAAGCTGATGAAGTACAAAAAGTTAAACGTTCAGAAAATGGCGTTATTACAAACCCATTCTTCTTAACTCCAGAAGAAAGTGTGTATGAAGCAGAAGCATTAATGGGTAAATATCGTATTTCAGGTGTACCTATCGTGAATGATAAAGAATCAAGAAAACTTGTTGGTATCATTACGAATCGTGATTTACGTTTTATTGAAGACTTTTCAATCAAAATTTCTGATGTTATGACAAAAGAAAATTTAATTACAGCTCCAGTCGGTACAACATTAGATGAAGCAGAAGCGATTCTACAAGAACATAAAATTGAAAAATTACCTTTAGTTGAAAATGGTCGTTTAGAAGGCTTAATTACAATTAAAGATATTGAAAAAGTACTTGAATTCCCTCATGCAGCAAAAGATGCACATGGTCGTTTATTAGCTGCAGCGGCTATCGGTACGTCTAAAGATACTGAAATTCGTGCGCAAAAATTAGTTGAAGCAGGTGTGGATGCTTTAATTATTGACACTGCTCATGGTCATTCTAAAGGTGTAATTGAACAAGTTAAGAAAATGAAAGAAAAATACCCTGACATCACAATTGTGGCAGGTAACGTGGCTACAGCTGAAGCGACACGCGCATTATTTGAAGCGGGCGCTGACGTAGTTAAAGTAGGTATCGGTCCTGGTTCAATTTGCACAACACGTGTAGTAGCAGGTGTAGGTGTGCCTCAAATTACAGCTGTTTATGATTGTGCAACTGAAGCACGTAAACATGGTAAAGCGATTATTGCTGATGGTGGTATTAAATTCTCTGGCGATATTATCAAAGCGTTAGCTGCTGGTGGACATGCAGTCATGTTAGGTAGTCTTTTAGCTGGAACTGAAGAAAGTCCAGGTGCGACTGAAGTATTCCAAGGTAGACAATATAAAGTTTATCGTGGTATGGGTTCTTTAGGCGCTATGGAAAAAGGTTCAAACGACCGTTACTTCCAAGAAGATAAATCTCCAAGAAAATTTGTTCCTGAAGGTATTGAAGGACGTACTGCTTATAAAGGACCATTACAAGATACGATTTATCAACTTATGGGTGGCGTAAGAGCTGGCATGGGTTATACTGGCTCACCAGACTTAAAAACATTACGTGAAGAAGCACAATTCACACGTATGGGTCCTGCTGGTTTAGCAGAAAGTCATCCACACAATGTACAAATTACTAAAGAATCACCTAACTATTCATTTTAGTTTAAAGCGAAATGCTAGGTAATCTTGTGAGATAAAATTAAGAGAACGCTTTTCATTTCTCATGCGTCTGTAAAATAGGTTGTTCATTTTCAAAAAATAACTTAAAAAACACGCGTGGGGGAAAGCGTTTCTCTATTATTTACATAAAATCAATTAAAAGGAGCTTCACAATTATGGAAATGGCTAAAGAGCAAGAGTTGATTCTTGTCTTAGACTTCGGTAGTCAATATAACCAACTTATTACGCGTCGTATTCGTGAAATGGGCGTTTATAGTGAGTTGCATGATCATGAAATTTCTATTGAAGAAATTAAGCGTATGAATCCTAAAGGTATCATCCTTTCAGGCGGACCTAATTCAGTTTATGAGGAAGGTTCATTTACAATTGATCCTGAGATTTATAATCTAGGCATTCCTGTGCTAGGTATTTGTTACGGTATGCAATTGACGACGAAACTTTTAGGCGGAAAAGTAGAACGCGCAAACGAACGTGAATATGGTAAAGCAATTATTAACGCTAAATCTGACGAGTTATTCTTCGGTTTACCAGAGGAACAAACGGTGTGGATGAGTCATTCGGATAAAGTTATCGAACTTCCAGAAGGTTTCGAAGTGATTGCAGATAGCCCAAGTACAAATTATGCGGCGATTGAAGATAAAAAGCGTCGTATTTATGGTGTGCAGTTCCATCCTGAGGTGCGTCATACAGAATATGGTAATGATTTATTAAGAAACTTCGTACGTCGTGTTTGTGATTGTACAGGCGAATGGACGATGGAGAACTTTATTGAAATCGAAATTGAAAAGATTCGTGAACGTGTTGGCAACCGTAAAGTATTATGTGCCATGAGTGGTGGCGTAGATTCATCTGTAGTTGCTGTGTTATTACATAAAGCCATTGGCGATCAACTTACATGTATCTTTGTAGATCATGGTTTACTTCGTAAAGGCGAAGGAGACATGGTGATGGAACAGTTCGGTGAAGGTTTCGATATGAACATCATTCGTGTGAACGCTAAAGATCGTTTTATGGAGAAACTAAAAGGTGTATCTGATCCTGAACAAAAACGTAAAATCATCGGTAATGAATTTGTATATGTGTTCGATGATGAAGCGGCTAAGTTAACGGATGTAGATTTCTTAGCACAAGGTACACTTTATACTGACGTCATCGAATCAGGTACTAAAACAGCACAAACGATTAAATCTCACCATAATGTTGGTGGTTTACCAGAAGATATGGAGTTTGAATTAATCGAACCGATTAATACGTTATTTAAAGATGAAGTACGTGCGTTAGGTATCGAACTTGGAATTCCTGAACATTTAGTATGGAGACAACCCTTCCCAGGTCCAGGTTTAGGTATTCGTGTGTTAGGTGAAATTACTGAAGATAAATTAGAAATTGTGCGTGAATCAGATGCAATTTTACGTGAAGTTATCCGTGAAGAAGGTCTCGAAAGAGAAATCTGGCAATACTTCACAGTTTTACCAGGCATTCAATCAGTAGGTGTCATGGGTGATTACCGTACGTATGACCATACGATTGGTATTCGTGCAGTAACATCAATTGATGGTATGACAAGTGACTTTGCACGTATCGATTGGGAAGTCTTACAAAAGATTTCTAGTCGTATCGTAAATGAAGTAGATCACGTTAACCGTGTTGTCTATGACATTACTTCTAAGCCACCAAGTACAATTGAGTGGGAATAAGAGATAAAATGATAAAACCCTCTAATCATGGCGATTAGAGGGTTTTATTTTATACTGAATTATATAAAAATAATCCGAATTTTATTTATTTATTTCATTTGAGATTTTTTTGAGCAAATTAATGATCTCTTCATTTTGTTGTAAGATTTTGTGATTTTGATTGAGTAAGTCGTTATGTTGTTTAATGAGTGTATCGTTTTGAGCGATTTGAACAAAGTTTTGCTTTTGTTGCGACATATAGTAGTTATATGTAGCCTGCTTTTCCATATTAAAAGTTATTTGTCCGAAAGCATGATAGAAATTATCAAAGTTGGCTGTAATTCTTTGTTTACTAAACGCTTTTTTAGTGGTATTAGATGGTTCATAAATGCCTTGTGATTTAAAGAATTTATTTAGTTTATCGTCGTTGGCTTTGACAAAAGAATTTTCATGAGTAGGATTTAATTCTTTAACTTTTTCAATAATAGTTGTAATACAATTTTCTTTATCTTCTTTATACAAGTTTATATATTTTCGTTTTTCATTTGTAGATAGGGCATTCCAATATTCTTTTTCTGTTTCATCAAGTTTTGACTTAATATCGATTTCTTTCATACTTTCTCTAAATCCTAAATCATTATTCAAAAATAACACCTCACTTTTCTTAATTAATATCTGGACTTGGTACAGTTACATCGTCAGCCATACCGGGTCTACCGCTTTTTTTAGTTTCGTATTCTACATGGGCTTGTTGTTCCTCAGTCCAATTGCTGTTATATCCGTTAGGATGAGTTTGTTTAAGTTGATTTGCTTGGTTTTGTTGCGTAGGTTGTTCATTCGATTGTTGCTGTTCACTAGTCTGTTGTTCTTTATCATTAGATGATTTATCTTGAGAACTTGCTTTCTCACTATCTTCTTTTTTAGATTTTTTCTCAGATTTCTTGTTATCGCTAGCTTTTTTATTACCTTTACTTTTATCTTTATTAGGATCGTTTGATTTCATACCTGATTTAGTATCTTCATCATTCTTAGAAGTGTCATCATGGGCACTACATGCTCCTAAAATTAATGTGCTTGTCAATAAAATACCGAATATCTTTTTCATTGTTTTCCCCTTTGCTATTTAAATTTCTAGTATTTTTATACATGTAAATTAATATTAATTATACATTAGTTATATTTATAATAGTAATTATTTTCTATTTTCATGTCTATTTAATTTTTACTTCATTAAGTAATATATAGTTGTTTTAATAATGCATGAAATATTATAAAACGACCCCTATGATTGAATAGGTACAAAAATTAGATATAACGAAACCCTCTAATCATGGCGATTAGAGGGTTTTATTTAGGTTTTATTCAGTTGTAGGTTTGGTCCATTTCATTAAGAGCTCTTTGTTATCTAGGGTATCGATATTAGTATCGATGGTAACGAAACCAAGTCTTTCATAAAAGTGAATGGCTTTCTTATTTTCAGCGAAGACTTTTAATGTTAATTCTTCATATCTTATCATTAAATGATGCATTAATGCTGTGCCAATGCCTTCATTTCTAAATTCTGTTTTGACAAATAAACCTTTAATGTAATTGCCTTCTAATCCACAGAAGGCGACAATGAGATTATTTCTCTTATAAACATACACATCAGCTTTTTTTACTGACTTCAACATATTGCTATAGTTATCTATCCAATAACGACTGTTTATAAAAGTATGAGAATCTATATTTGCGTTAAGCCAAATATTAGCTAATACTTTTAGGGTTTTCCGATTTTTCTTTTCTAAATATTCTATCAATATTAACACCTACTTCATGATATGTATGAAATTCCGAACGTATTGGTATGTATATGCGATCAATAATTCACTGTATAAATACCCTTTTTCATAGGTGAATAAATAGAATATACATTAATTAATAAAAATAATTGCGGACTATAAAACCCATCATTCAGTTATTAGTAAATTTAAATAAGTAAAAATGGTGAAGTAAAAATAATTAATAAAACGATATTAATAACTAACAATATTGCATTAAGTATAACGCGCATATTTAACAATAAGCATAATGTGTTTGAAATAAGTGTAAGGAAGATAATTAAGGCTCCAGGCCAATACCAAAAATTGAAAATAGTTTGATTATATAAATTGGTAAAAAGTGTAGTATAAACAATAAATCCGCTTAAAATTGTCATTAATACGGAAATAAAAGTGAAGCGTGTGTGGCGTTGCATATAGATGTCCTTTCTATGATGTTGTTTAGTTACATTTTATAATATAACTTTTCTCTAAAATGTTGTTGGTCTATTGCAATAATGTATTACAAAGTATATTATCAGTGAGAGTGGTTAGATTTACAACCTTTAATTAAAGGTTAGGCATCATTTATGTTGAATTAAGCACTTTTTTTAAAAGATTTAAGCGTTTTCACAGAATTGTTACATGCACACACTCAAAAATGTGTTATTTTATAGATAACTAAAAAATTCATTTTATCCACTAACGTTTAATCGAGCTATTCCTCGGTTAAACGTTTTTTATTTAATCAATAAAAAAAGAGTAAGGTAGCTTCCAAAGAAACGCCTTACTCTTTAATAGACTCTATGTGCGTTATGTACGACTTATTTTTTAGTTAAGTCGATGATGAATTTAACAAGATCAATAATACCAGAAATGATTCCCATTTTGAGTACCTCCTTATTAAATGTTAAATACAGTATAACGTGCGTTTCTGAATAAATGGGTATTAATCCCTAAGTTGTGGAAAGCGCTTCATAACCGACCATTTTCTAATAACTTACGACAGTGAGTCATGCCTAAGTGTAAAAGTTTTACAATTTAAGATTCACATTCAACAACCTTAGCTATTAACATCAAAACCTTAATATTACTCGCTCAATCTATGATAAATGTTTGACATTTAGTTATTATTTTCATATATTGTAGTTATTACGCGAATTTTTTTACATAAGTCTCTATCAAGCAATTATGCAAGGAAGTTTCATATTAAAATACATCCATTGTTTAATTGAAGGATAAGAAATATGTAATATAGAAATTATCGGCAAAATCACAAATTCTAAAAGACTAAACTAAAATAATAGTTAACACTAGATAGTCTCATATACATAATCAGAAGGTAGCTTATAAAAAACATTTATAATATATTCAAATGAGTTCTAAAGAAGCCTGCGATAGTTAGTTGAAACCTTAAACGATAGGAACAAAACTAGTCTGTTGCAGGCATTTTCGTATATTAATTTAGTTTGAAAGATGGAGGAACAGCAATGTTGAGTTCAAGTTTATTACTGACATTATTTTTTATAACGCTTGTCATTGCAGTGCTAAGCGGACTGATTTTTTTAATACCTTCAGTCCCTGTACAATACATACGTTTACATTTAATTTTACTCTTACTCCCTGTCATCGTAGGAGTGATTGGTTTAATTACAAATTATAATAGAGAAGTCGTAGGTATTTTTGCATTAGATAAACTCGCTTGGGTAGTAGGTGCATTTATATTAGCCTTAGGATTTATCATTCAAAAGTTCTCAATGCGTTACTTACTAGGAGATCGTAATTATCGTAAATATTTCGCACTCTATACCTTTACGACAGTATTTGCATCAATAGGTTGGTTAAGTAATGATTTACGATTAATGACAGTATGTTGGGGACTGACATTATTTTGCTTAACACAATTAATTCGTTTAAATCGTTCATGGAAAGTACCTGCAGAAGCAGCCAAAGTCTCTGCACGTTCATTTATTATCGGTTGGCTCGCTTTATTATTAGCAGTCATCCTATTATATGTAGGAACTGGAGATTGGACGATTGATCCAACGCAAAATTACGATTACGCAATGAGTTACGGCATGAAATTATTAGTAGATTTATTACTTGTGCTTGCCGTTATTATCCCAGCAGCACAATATCCATTCCAAAGTTGGTTGATTGAATCTGTAGTAGCGCCAACGCCTGTATCTGCCATCATGCACGCAGGTATTGTAAACGCTGGAGGCATTATTTTAACTCGTTTTTCACCAGTATTTGATAACCATATCGCGTTAACAGTACTGTTAATTATCTCAAGCATTTCAGTATTAATAGGGTCAGGCATTAGCTTGGTCCATGTAGATTATAAACGCCAACTCGTTGGTTCTACGATGAGCCAAATGGGCTTCATGCTCGTGCAATGTGCGCTAGGTGTTTATTCCGCTGCGATTATTCACTTAATTTTACATGGCGTATTTAAAGCAACGTTATTCTTACAATCAGGTTCAATCGTTAAACGCTTCAATATTCCTACACCACCTAACGTTAAGCGCTCATACGCTTGGACAGTGTTAGGACGAGCACTTGCGATTATCATTGCAGTCATCTTTTTCATGACAAGTAAGCATAACGCTTATACATTAATCAGTGCTTTCATCTTAGCTTGGTCATTATCTGTATCTTGGAACCAAATGGTAGCGTTAAATCGTGGCGTTATGGGACGCATTATCGGTATCGCTATGCTAGTGATTGTAGCATTCGTTTACATCATCACACATCAAGTGTTTGTGGGTATCTTAGATAATGTTTACATGGTGCCATCGCATCCACCATTATTCAGTGCCATTCTTTGCATCGCAATTTTAGTACTAGGTAGTGTTTTCAGTATTTGGGTCGCACGTCGACGTACATCAACTGCTTTTGCCAAAGTCTATTTATGGCTCATCAAGATCGGTGAAGCTAAATTTAAATCAGTTGAAAGCCATCCTAACTACTTGAAGAAATATTTATAAGAGGTGAAACCTGACATGACTATTACCAAACATAATATAGATGAAACAGTTAAATCAGCCCGTCGTGTAATAACGCCACTTTCACCTATCTCAATTTTTGCAGCACGCAATCCTTGGGAAGAAATGGAACACCAAACCTTCGACCAAGTAGCACAGTGGTTTAAACACGTACGAGATATTGATTTATACCCTAGCCACGCCTCTGTGATGACTGCTTTGGAAAAGGGCGAGATAGACCAATCTCTCGTTGAAGAAGAAGTCAAACAAGCCGTGCGTACATACGAGACAACGATACCTCAACAACATATCGACATCTATTGTAAGAATGCCATGCGCATACAAGATGTACCGCAAGATTTAATTACGAAAGAAGCATACTTAAAACTAGAAGTCTCAAAGCTTAAAGGTGTCTTTGAGAATGAACCTTTTAAATATGCACGTTCTAAAAGTGCCAATGCCTTTAATGCCAAAGGCGAATCTCTTATGGACGAGCTAAATACGCATATTATCAAGTGGTCAAAACTTTATCTTGATAATTTTCAATCAAGTTGGACCATGCCTAAACGTGAAGAAGGGTTCTATGTTGCCTGGTTACACTTAGCACAACATGATCCTATGTTGACGAAAACACAGCGTAAAATGGTTAAAACCTTACCTCATGACTATAGAGAAGCACTTGTTATGGCGTTGAATCATTTAGATATCGCAGAAGATGAACGCGAATCCTATTTAACAGGCCATTTCCTATCATTACCGGGTTGGGCGGGAATGATGTATTATCGTGCAGAACAAAACGAACATGAAGAAGATTTACTAACGCAATATCTTGCGATTCGGTTAACGATGGAATGTATTTTATTAGATACTGAAAAAATGAGTCGCCCGGCAGTCTTAAATGTGGAAAGACGTATTAAAGAATTAG
Source organism: Staphylococcus croceilyticus (assembly GCF_002902575.1). GTDB lineage: Bacteria > Bacillota > Bacilli > Staphylococcales > Staphylococcaceae > Staphylococcus > Staphylococcus croceilyticus. The sequence continues at coordinate 47,087 of NZ_PPRD01000061.1, forward strand.
TAAGTAAATGGTTATACTATGGCGAAATGTCTATTGACGAATGGGCAGCGATGTCGATTGATGAACAGATTGCTCATTTAAGATTTGCACATGATTTTAATCCCCTTTATTTTAAAAAATTGTGGCTCGAAGCATGGGAAGAAACACATGAACGTGAATTAGTAGAGAGTATTTACAATAAATCGACGAAGCAAGAGACACCACAAACGCAAGTGCAATTAGCATTTTGTATTGATGTACGTTCTGAACCATTTCGTCGTCACTTAGAAAGTGAAGGACCATTTGAAACAATCGGTATCGCAGGATTCTTCGGCTTACCGATCCGCAAAGAAGTATTGGATGAACAATTTAGTCATAATTCTTTACCTGTCATGGTGCCACCTGCGTACACAATTAAAGAATATGCAGATCGACATGCTTTAAATACGTATAATCAACAACAACATTCAGTAACATCAATGTTTTACACATTTAAATTGATGAAACATAATGTGGTACCAAGTTTACTTTTACCAGAATTGAGTGGCCCATTCTTAAGTTTAAATACATTAGCAAGTACGTTTATACCAAAGAGTACACGCAACTTTGTCCGTAACTTTACGAAGAATTGGTTGAAGAAGCCAGAAGCTAAATTAACAATTAATCGTGAACATGAAGTATATAGCGATTTACCAATTGGTTTCACTGAAGAAGAACAAGTCGCTTTCACGAGACAAGCATTACAACTTATGGAGTTAACAACTGATTTCGCGCCACTTGTCGTTTTAGGGGGACATGGCAGTGAATCGAACAATAATCCATATCATGCTTCATTAGAATGTGGTGCTTGTGGTGGGGCATCAAGTGGGTTTAATGCTAAGTTACTTGCGATGATGTGTAATTTGCCTCATGTACGTCAAAGCTTAAAAGCAGAAGGTATTAATATTCCTAAAGAAACGGTATTTATTGCTGCAGAACATAAAACGTCTGTAGATGAATTAGAATATATTTATATGCCAGAGTTAACAGCATCAGCTCAAAAAGCATTTGATATGTTAGAAGAAGCGATGCCACGCGTAAGTTATAAAGCTAATACTGAACGCTTAGCTAACTTGCCTGGTTTAGATCAAGGTAAAGTGAAAAATCCGGTTGCCGAAGCGCGTCGTTATGCGAGTGACTGGAGTGAAATTCGCCCAGAATGGGGTCTTGCTCGCAATGCAGAATTTATTATCGGACAACGTAGTATCACAGAAGGTACCAATTTAGAAGGTCGTGCATTTTTACATAATTATGATTGGAAAAAGGATGCAGACGGTCAGATTTTGAATACGATTATTTCTGGTCCAGCGTTAGTTGCGCAATGGATTAATTTACAATATTACGCTTCAACTGTAGCGCCTCATTTCTATGGAAGTGGGAACAAAACGACTCAATCTGTAACGTCCGGCGTTGGTATAATGCAAGGTAATTCAAGTGATTTACTAGCAGGCTTACCATGGCAATCGGTGATGGCAGCAGATAATAAAATTTATCATTCTCCGATTCGTTTATTAGTGGTTATTCAAGCACCTGATAGTTATATTGAAGCGTTACTTGATAATAATATTAAATTTAAGCAGAAAGTAGATCATAGTTGGGTGCGTCTAGCAAGTATCGATGAAGATGGTAGCTGGAAAGATTGGTAGGGAGTTCGGTTTTTCTGAAAAAAGTGATAAAATGAGGTTAATCAATCAATAGGAGAATTAGGATTAACCATGGCTAAATCTAAAGGTGTGTATGAAGCGGAAATTAGTAAAGCAATCACTCAGTGGGAAAAGGACTTTCTTGGGCGTGGTTCGCTTTCAGTTAAAACAGATATTTTAAGAGACATGATTATTGTCAATTTACAAGGTGTCTTAACTCCAGCAGAATACCGTGTTTGTGAAACACAAGAAGGCTTACTCAATATTAAGCGTACACGTTCTGAACTTGTTGAATCCGGACAAGATGATTTAATGCAATTAATATTAGATATTACAGGTGTGAGCGTAAATAGCTTTCACAGTGACTTAAGTACAATTACAGGGGAGCGTGTCATTGTATTTAAATTAGATGAGAATTTAGAGAAAACACTCAAAAAATAAATATTGATGAAGGAAAGCGATAAAAACGACACATTCGTTTTATCGCTTTTTTAATGGGATTCAAGCATACCTATTAAGAGCTTATTTTGTAGCTTTAGTGTACAATTTACACAAAGGCAGTGTGGGAGTTGAAAACAATGCGAGTAAATGAATTTAAACAACCGATAGGAGAGACATTAGATAACTATGTTGTACCTTCATTTCCTGACGCACAAACTTTAGAAGGACGATATGGGACACTAACAAAATTGAGTATAAATCATACAAATTATTTGTATGATGTGCTATGCGATGATGAATCCAGAAAAAATTGGACATATCTTTATGAAGGACCCTTCGATAATAAAACAACATTTGAGGACTATATTAGACAACTTATTAATAGTAAAGATAAATACTTCTTTACTATTAAAGATAATACACAACAACAACCTTTAGGTATTTTGGCATTAATGCGCATAAATCCAGAGCATGGTTCTATAGAAGTAGGCAATATCATATATTCTAACCAATTAAAGAAAACACGTGTCGGTACAGAAGTACAATATTTATTGGCAAAGTATGTGTTTGAAACATTGAGCTACAGACGATATGAATGGAAATGTGATAATTTAAATACGCCTTCTAAGCATGCGGCACAAAGATTTGGATTTACATTCGAAGGAGTATTCCGACATTCTAATATTTGTAAAGGGCGCAATCGAGATACTGCTTGGTTCTCAATGCTAGATAATGAATGGCCAAGTGTTAAAACAAGATTTGAACAATGGCTCGAGCCAGATAATTTTGATGAAAAAGGCCATCAAATAAAACATCTTAGTGATTTTTCTTGATACAGAATACATGTTTTAATAGATAAAAGAAATATATGAAATTAGGAACTGGTGAAAGTGGTATGAGACAAAAGAAAGAATTTACATCTGCGATAACGGTACCTATGTTCATGATTGGGTTAATTATTTTTATATTTTTAGCGATAAATGTGAGCATGAATACATTGTTTGTTCAAAACATTGATTTAGGCTCATTACATTGGCTAACTGAACAATTTGGAGAACCTCAAAGATATTTTGGAGACAATCTTTGGCAGGACTTTATGACTTTTTGCGCTGAAATTGGCGAAGTGAAATCGATTATGTACATAACTGCATTTTTAGCGCTTATTTTATTATTTAAAAACTATAAAGTTTCGATATGGCTCATATTGAGTATCTATACAGGAACGTTAATGAATTATTTAATTAAACAACTTATAGAAAGACCACGCCCATATAATCACTTAATGCGCGATCATGGCTATTCGTTTCCAAGTGGACACTCAAATGCGAGTACCTTATTAGCTTTAGCATTGCTTATCGTTATCCTACCTATGATTAAGGTTATGGCAATAAGAATCATAAGCAGTGTGCTCACTATCGTAATATGGATAGGCGTTTTAGGATGTCGACTTTATTTTCACGCTCATTATATTACGGATGTCGTGAGCGGTGTGTCGTTAGGTGTACTATGGATAGCGTTGTTTTTAATGATTGTTCCATTGTTTTATCTTAATGTTCCAAGAGTTAAAAGAAAGGCTGTTCAACGTCGTTAAATAAAGGAGAGATAACAATGACAAATGAACGTACATTAGTATTAGGTGGAGGCGGTATTACGGGTATCGCTTGGGAATCTGGCGTGTTAGCAGGGTTAATAGATAATGGTATCAAATTGAATGAAGCGGATAAGATAATAGGCACGTCAGCTGGCTCATTTGTAGGAGCTGTGCTGGCGAATGGTTATGATATGAAGGATTATTATTATGAATTAGATGAGCGACGTGATGAGAATGATCGTGCTTCTATGTCGTCTGATATTTATCGTTTATGGCAAAATGCCTTTATCGTAGGACGCGATGATGCTGAGAAAGTCGGACAAATGATGGGCGATATTGTATATACGCGTCCGTCTAAAGTAGATTTAAATGAGCGTAAACAAGCGATTCGACAACGTTTAGGCGATGTTGAATGGAAAGATAATTTAGAAATTACTGCGATTAATGCTAAAACGGGGGTCACTGGCACATTTAATTCACAAAGCGGTGTAACTCTTGAAGAAGCGGTCACGGCGAGTGGTGCTGTGCCTGGTATTTGGCCACATATTCGTTTGAATGAAATTGACTGGATTGATGGTGGCATGGTGTCACCTACCAATGCGATGCTAGCAGAAGGGGCTAAGTCAATTATTATTCTAGCGCCGTTAGCTGATGGTTTAGGAATGATGCCAAGTGCGTTTGATGATGCTGAACAGTTAAGCAAACACAGCCATGTCTTAGTAATAAGTCCTGATAGTGATAGCCAAGCAGAAATTGGAGATAATATTTATAATCCAAACAATATCTTAAATATTGGTAATGTAGGTTATAAACAAGGGCAAGTACTGGCTCAAGAGATTCGAGATAATTATAAGGAATGGCTACACTAACAAATTTTTAGATTTAAGCCTGCGGGCAGTGTTAATAAATTATAATTTGTATTTAACTAGGGGGAGTTAGAATGAATGTTAAATCACCACGTCCCGTTCATCTGAAAGGGACACGAGAAGAAGCAGTATTGTTATTACATTCGTTTACAGGCACGATTCGTGATGTTAAACATTTGGCGACAGTACTTAATGAGGAAGGTTACACGTGCTATGCGCCAAATTATCGTGGGCATGGTTTACCTTTAAATGAGTTTACTCAATTTACGATTAACGATTGGTGGAGTGACGTTCAAGAAGCGTACCAATTTTTAAAAAACGAAGGCTTTGAAACAATTTATGTAACTGGAGTATCATTAGGCGGTTTATTTACATTGAAATTAGCTGAAACGGTTAAAGTTGATAAAATCGCGGTGATGTCTGCGCCAAGCGAAAAAGAAGAAGCGGGCATTGCATGGCGTATGGAACGCTATGGCCAACGTATGAACGAATTATTGAATTTTGATGATGAAACATCACAACAACAATTGGAAAGTATCCAAGCATATCAACCTCATATTACAACATTTAAAAACTTTATTGTTGGTATAACTGAAAACTTGAGCGACATTGAAACACCGGCAAGAATTTTATATGGTGGTAAAGATGAACAATCTTATCAAGATAGCGCCAAATACATTTATCAACACATTAAGAGTGAAGATAAAGAATTGATGTGCCATCCGTTATGTAAACATTTAATGACCCACGGAGATGGCAGTGACAAAGTAGAAGTTGATATCATTGAATTCTTTAATGCATAAAATAATGGAGGAATAAGATGAAACGTACTTTTCTATTAACATATACAACTGTTTCTGGAAAATCATATACTGAATTTAAAACCTTTCAAAACGGGCCGGATTATGATACATGCGTGCAACGTCTGATTGATGAATTCGACGAACTTGCTTATTTATTTCTAAAAAATGATACGCAAGTGCACTACATTAATGTGGATCATATTGAAAGTTTAAGTATTCAAGAAGTAAATGAAGGCCAAAACATTACGTATGATTTTAATGGATAAAAAGTAGTAGAAGGTATAAAGATGTGTGAGTAGACTCTATCTTTAGGAATAAGAGAGTGGGACAATACGTTCGTAATGAATTTTGTCCCACTCTTAAGTATATTAAGATTTCATCTCGTTAAGAAATTGAATAACATTTTTTTGTTGATAGACTACTAATTTGTGTTCATTATTGTCCTTATCAATTACTTTTACCCCGTTAGGAATAATACCTAGACTTCTAAATGGTTTTACTTCTTTTATATTGTCATAAGACACAAATACTGAGTCTTTTTGAATATTCAAAGCGTGCGCAGTAAATTTGAAGCCATTATCCTCAAATAATACATGGCCACCAACAGCCTCTTTTCCTTTCCAATAATTAGCTTTAATCTTTTCATGAAGTAAAGCCATAAATTTTCCTCCTTTATAGACTCTTTTATACAAATGTTACTATATAGAGTAATAAATAAAAAATATATGTATATTGCACTCTTTAACTAGACATGATAGAGTAGTACTTAAGTGCATAAACGCTTTAACGCGTTAAAGGGAGTTGGTAAAATGAGTAGCCAATCGCAATGGAAAACTTCAACCGGATTTATTTTAGCAAGTGCTGGATCAGCAATCGGGCTAGGCGCAATGTGGAAGTTTCCTTATATGGCAGGAATTTACGGTGGTGGAGCTTTTCTACTCTTATTCTTATTATTTACAATATTTGTAGGGTTACCACTATTAATTATGGAATTTACAGTAGGTAAGATGGGAAGAACTTATACTACTCAAATATATAGCAAATTAACTGATAAAAAATGGCTAAATATCATAGGGTGGAACGGTAATTTAGCTGTATTTATTTTATTTGGGTTTTATAGCGTTATCGGTGGCTGGATTATTATTTATATTGGTAATGTCATCTTGCAAATGCTATCTATTGAAAAAGCATCACTCACTCAAATTAATTTTGAAAAAATTATTAGTAACCCTTGGTTAACAGTATTGGGACAAGGTATTTTTATTTTGTTAACTATGGTTATTGTTATGATGGGTGTGGAAAAAGGTTTAGAAAAAGCGTCAAAAATGATGATGCCACTATTATTTATCTTTTTAATCATTGTAGTAGCAAAATCTTTAACTTTAGACGGTGCGTTAGACGGCGTGCGCTATATCTTGCAACCTAGAATGGAAGATATTTCTATGAAAGGCGTGCTTTTCGCCCTAGGTCAATCGTTCTTCACGCTATCTCTAGGTACGACAGGAATGATTACATATGCGAGTTATGCGCCTAAAGAAATGACAATTAAATCGTCTGCCATTTCAATTGTTATTATGAATATTTTAGTATCAGTATTAGCAGGATTAGCAATTTTCCCAGCGTTAAAAACATTTGGCTATGCGCCTCAAGAAGGGCCAGGGTTATTATTTAAAGTGTTACCTTTAGTGTTTAGTCAAATGGGCTTCGGAATTGTATTTTACTTTATCTTTTTAATCTTATTTTTATTTGCAGCACTAACATCATCTATTTCATTATTAGAACTTAATGTGTCTAATTTTACTAAAAATGATAATACTAAGCGTAAATCAGTGGCATTTGTCGCAAGTATTCTCGTGTTTATTATTAGTATTCCAGCGACACTTTCATTCGGTAGTTTAAGCGGATTCAAGTTTGGCGCAGGTACTATTTTTGATAATATGGATTTTCTAGTATCAAATATATTAATGCCATTAGGCGCTTTAGGTACAACGCTTGTAGTTGGTCAATTACTAGATAAAGATGCTTTAAAAGAAAGTTTCGGAAAAGATAAATTCAAATTCTTTGCGCCATGGTATTTTTTAATTAAATACATTATGCCAGTCGTCATCATACTAGTCTTTATCGTACAATTATTTTAGTATATAAAGAAAAAAGAGGTTGGACTCCTATCAATTTATAGGGTTCAACCTCTTTATTTATTTGAATAAAGTGTCTAAATAGTCACGTTCTATTTCTAAACCGCGCACATATTCATCAGACATGATTTCTTTACTAATTTCAATATTTTTAGAGTTAATAAATAATACTAATTTATGATTTTTTTCTTTAGAATCAAAGAATGTCATTGCACGATGAAGTGCTTTTTCTTCTGAGAAAAGGATAAGCGTACGTCCATACACTAAATCTTCTTTACCTCTTTGATAAGAGGCTTCTAAGAAGTCATACACTTTTTCGCCATCGTTATATTCAAAACCTGAATTAATATCGCCGTGGACTTTGTCAGCAATATTAGAAAGTCTTTCCATATCAGTTGTATCTTCAGGTTTGTATTGGTCTTTGACGTACATTTTCCATTTACTAAATTCATCATCAATGCGTTCATTTAATTGTTGATCGTCACTATTATTTTTAAATTTTTCCACTAATTCTTTTAGTTCATCCAGTTCCATTAATTCATCTCTAGATATACCACTAGGTTCAAATTCTTTATAATGTTCATCTGCATGTGCTGGCATAGTGATTCCTCCTCGTTTTAAATACGTAAATCTTTATTCCTTTAATTTATGTATTTAAAACATTTTGAAAGGGGGCTTGCACCTATTTTCAAAAAAGTAGGCTATTACATATTTTCAAAAGTAACATCTTGTTTACGCAACTCATTCATTACTTTTTCAGGAATAGCGGAATTATTAATCGTTACATTGATAAATGTACAATCTTTTATTTTTACATTGTCTAAATGGCATAAATCTAATGCGACATTCTCAAATGTTACTTTTTTAAAAACAACATCCTTAAAGGTTACATTACGTAAACTACAGTCCTTGAAGTAAGATTGTTCTATTGTCAAAGCATTGAATTGACTATCGTCAAACGTTGTGACGCTATAGTTTGATTTATTAAGTAATGTTTTGAAAAAGTTAGTATTTACAAAGATACTGCTACTAAAATCACAATTTATAAATTTAGAATTAGAAATAGTATTAATATTTTTAAAGATACCTTCGCTAAAATTACAATTTTTAAAGCGACTTTTGTTTACTTCTAATTCGTCATACATAGCATTTCTAAAATTACTATTTGTATAATTTAATTTTTTATAATTTTCATTTGAAAATACGGATAAAGATAAATCTGCTTTTGAAGGCATAAGTTTGTTCTCCTTTATGTCATATTAGTTGTAAAACATGCGCTCTTTGTGTGTTTATTACATTAATCGTAACACGAGTATTAATGTGAAGGATAGTTATTCATTAGAAATAGTAAATAGTCTAATTTTTTAGTTAATAAATAATTTAGCTTTTTGCATTAATGCTAAGGATAGCGTATAATCCATAGTGGTTAAGTAAGAATTATAAATTATAAAAATTTGGAAATGAATATTTTTAAAAGAAAGTAGGTTATATTCAGGCGGTAATAAACGTACTGGATACTCAACATGATTGCATATGATTTAATAGGACAAACACCACTAGTATTATTAGAAAGTTTTAGTGATGACAACGTTCAAATTTATGCTAAATTGGAACAATTTAATCCTGGTGGCAGCGTAAAAGATCGCTTAGGTAAGTATTTAGTAGAAACAGCTATGAAGGAAGGACGACTTCATGAAGGCGATACTATTGTAGAGGCAACAGCAGGAAACACAGGTATTGGATTGGCAATTGCGGCTAATCGTTACAATTTAACATGTGTCATTTTCGCTCCGGAAGGCTTTTCAGAAGAGAAGATTTCAATTATGCGCGCGCTTGGTGCAGACATTAAGCGTACACCGAGAAAAAATGGGATGATTGGTGCGCAACAAGAAGCACGAGCTTATGCGGAAGATACTGGCGCTATTTATATGAACCAGTTTGAAACGGAACATAATCCCGCCGCTTATACACATACGCTAGGTAAACAACTTACAGATGCATTGCCACACATTGATTATTTCGTGGCAGGCGCTGGTTCAGGCGGTACATTCACTGGTGTCGCACAACACATGAGACAGTTCGATGTGAAGAATGTCATTGTTGAACCTGAAGGCTCGGTGCTTAATGGTGGTGAAGCGCATGCACATGATATTGAAGGTATTGGCTCTGAGAAATGGCCTATCTTCTTAGATAAATCATTAGTGGATGACATTATTACCGTGAGTGATAAAGCTGGCTTTGAAAATGTGAAATTGTTGGCGAAACAAGAAGGCTTACTTGTAGGAAGTTCTTCAGGCGCTGCGCTACAAGGTGCTTTAGAGATTAAAAATCAAATCGATAAAGGTGTTATTGTAACCATTTTCCCAGATGGAAGCGATCGCTATATGTCGAAAAAAATATTTGAATACAAAGGAGATAAATAAAATGAAGAAAAAAACACAAATGATTCATGGTGGACATACGACAGATGACTATACTGGCGCGGTAACAACGCCAATTTATCAAACAAGTACGTATTTACAAGATGATATCGGTGATTTAAGACAAGGTTATGAATATTCTCGTACTGCGAATCCTACGCGTGCTTCATTAGAAAGTTTAATTGCGAATTTAGAGAACGGTAAATATGGTTTCGCATTTGGTTCAGGTATGGCAGCGGTCAGTGCAGTTATTATGTTATTAGATAAAGGCGATCACATTATCTTAAATTCTGATGTGTACGGTGGTACTTACCGTGCGTTAACAAAAGTATTTACACGCTTTGGTATCGATGTTGATTTCGTTGATACGACTGATATTGAAAAGGTTAAAGACTACATTAAACCAGAAACTAAAATGTTATATATCGAAACACCTTCAAATCCATTGTTACGTGTGACAGATATTAAACGTACTGCAGAAATTGCGAAAGAACATAATTTAATTTCTGTCGTGGATAATACATTTATGACACCTTATTACCAAAATCCATTAGACTTTGGTATTGATATCGTGTTACATTCAGCAACTAAATATTTAGGTGGACACAGTGATGTTGTAGCTGGTTTAGTTGCTACAGCTGACGATGAGTTAGGTGAACGTTTAGCGTTTATTTCTAATTCAACTGGTGGCGTGCTTGGACCACAAGATAGCTATTTATTAATCCGTGGTATTAAAACATTAGGTTTACGTATGGATCAAATTAATCGTAACGTTGAAGCTATTGTTGAAATGTTACAAAATCATCCATCCGTACAACAAGTCTTCCACCCAAGTATTAAAAATCACTTAAATCATGATATCCATGTAGCTCAAGCAAGTGGTCATACTGGTGTTATCGCATTTGAAGTGAAGGATACAGAAGCTGCGAAACAATTAATTCATAAAACAACTTACTTCACATTAGCGGAAAGTCTTGGTGCCGTTGAAAGTTTAATTTCTGTACCAGCTTTAATGACACATGCGTCAATCCCAGCTGATGTACGTGCTAAAGAGGGTATTACAGATGGCTTAGTACGTTTATCTATTGGTATTGAAGATACAGATGATTTAGTTGAAGATTTAAAACAAGCTATTGATACTTTAAACGCGTAAGTAACTAAATATAGTTGATTGTATAAGAGGGATAGCGGATGCTCCACTAAAGGGCATTCGCTTTTTTAGTAAATTAATATTGAAAGTTGTTGAAAAATACTATATAAGTAAATAAACACTATAAAATTCAGAAATTTTAAATTTTTTAAAAAACTATATTGACGCTTAAATGAGTATCACATATAATTCAATTATTCTTATATGTTTAATCAGAGATAGATGAGGTGGAATACGATTGATTGAATTTCGAAATGTGAATAAAGTTTTTCGGAAGAAACGAGAAACAATACATGCTTTGAAAGATGTATCTTTCAAAATAAACAAAAATGACATATTTGGCGTTATTGGTTATAGTGGCGCTGGTAAAAGTACGCTTGTTCGATTAGTGAACCAGCTTGAACATACTACAGATGGCCAAGTGATTGTAGATGGTCATGAAATTAATACATATAGTGAAAAAGATCTTCGAAAAATAAAAAAAGATATCGGTATGATATTCCAACACTTTAATTTATTAAATTCAAAAACAGTCTTTAAAAATGTTGCAATGCCACTTATTTTGAGTCATAAAAGCAGTGCGGAAATAAAAGAAAAAGTAGAAGAAATGTTAGAGTTCGTTGGTTTAGCCGACAAAAAGAATCAATTCCCCGATGAGCTTTCAGGTGGTCAAAAACAACGTGTAGCTATTGCGAGAGCACTCGTCACAAATCCTAAAATTTTATTGTGCGATGAAGCAACAAGCGCGTTAGACCCTGCAACTACAAGTTCAATTCTCCAACTATTAAAAAACGTAAATGAAACTTTCGGTGTCACAATTATGATGATTACTCATGAAATGAGCGTTATTCAAAAAATTTGTAATCGTGTAGCTGTGATGGAACAAGGTAAAGTGGTAGAGCTTGGCACAGTTAAAGATGTATTTAGCCATCCTAAAACGAAGACGGCTAAGAGCTTTGTTTCAACAGTGATTAGTACTGAACCATCGAAAGCGTTACGTGACTCATTTAAACGTGAAGATAACAATTATACAGATTATCAATTGTTCTTAGATAAACAACAAATTGAACAGCCTTTAGTGAATGAACTCATTCGTCAATATCAAGTCGATGTGACGATTTTATTTTCATCTATGTCGGATATTCAAGATGAAACGGTGTGTTATTTATGGTTACGTTTTGAACATGACCAACATTTTCAACGGGATAAGGTTGAAGATTACTTCAATGCACATCACATTCAATTTGAGGAGGTGCATTAGATGTTTGGTTCAAGTATAGATTCATCTCAATTATTTCAAGCACTATACGAAACGTTATATATGGTGACGGTCGCCCTGATTATAGGGGCATTAATTGGTATTCCATTAGGTATTTTATTAGTTATTACTCGAAAAAATGGGATATGGCCAAATGTGATTTTTCATCAAATTCTTAATCCAGTTATTAATATTTTAAGATCTATTCCATTTATTATTTTACTAATCGCGATTGTACCATTTACTAAATTATTAGTAGGTACATCGATTGGGACGACCGCAGCAATTGTTCCGCTAACAGTATATGTTGCACCTTACATAGCACGTTTAGTAGAGAACTCATTATTAGAAGTAGATGACGGTATTATTGAAGCGGCAAAAGCAATGGGGGCTTCACCATTTCAAATTATTCGTCACTTCTTATTGCCTGAAGCATTAGGTTCACTCGTTTTAGCAATTACCACGGCCATTATTGGATTAATTGGTAGTACAGCGATGGCCGGTGCTGTTGGTGGTGGGGGTATTGGTGACTTAGCTTTAGTTTATGGTTATCAACGTTTTGATACACTTGTCATCATTATTACAGTGGTAGTTTTAGTGATTATTGTTCAAATTATTCAGTCATTAGGTAACTTCATTTCTAGAGTTATTCGCAGAAATTAGTTATTTAAATATATATTTTTTAATTAGGGAGGCATTTTCAGATGAAAAAAATTATCGGATTATTATTAGCGTCGTTAATTGTCTTAGCGGCATGTGGCGGAGGCGGCAATGATAAGAAAGTAACAATTGGGGTTGCTTCAAATGACACTGCTGCTTGGGAAAAGGTAAAAGAATTAGCTAAAAAAGATGGTATCGATGTCGAAATCAAGCACTTCTCAGACTACAATGTACCTAACAAAGCATTAAGTGATGGGGACATCGATATGAACGCATTCCAACATTTCGCATTCTTAAATGAATATAAAAAAGCACATAAAGATTCAAAAATTGAAGCAATTAGTACAACTGTATTAGCACCATTAGGCATTTATTCTAAAAAAGTTAAAGATATTAAAGCTGTTAAAGACGGCGCAGAAGTCACTATTCCAAATGATGTCTCTAACCAAGCTCGCGCATTGAAATTATTAGAATCAGCTGGATTATTAAAACTTAAAGATAACTTTGGTTTAAGTGGTACAACAAAAGATATTAAAGACAATCCAAAACATTTAAAAATTAAAGCAGTAGACGCACAACAAACTGCACGTGCATTAGATGATGTAGATATTTCAGTTATCAATAATGGGGTAGCAACTAAAGCTGGATTAGATGCTAAGAAAGATCCAATTTACTTAGAAAAATCTTCTTCAGACGCAGTAAAACCATATATCAATATTGTTGCGGTTAACTCTAAAGACAAAGATAATAAAACAATTAAGAAAATTGTAGACTTATACCATGGTAAAGAAGCGCAAGAAGCATTGAAAAAAGATACTAAAGACGGAGAAAAAGCCGTTAATTTATCACAAAAAGAAATTAAAGAAATTGAAGATAGCTTAACTAAATAAAAATTATAAAATGAGAAGGCCAATTAAGTATTCATATGCTTAATTGGTCTTTTACATTGTTATATAAATGTAAAGTTTAAAACATATAACAATATATAAAATTTACATTTTATATATAACGCACTAAAAATTCATACATATGTAATCAAAATGAAATGGAATATTATGTCAATTTGTATTAATTTAATATACGTATACTACTCGTTCGGATTAAAAATATTCACGCATTAAATATAAAAAGCTTTTAATTCAGTTTCGAAATATTAATGAATAAATAACTCACGTATGGTTAAGGAGGCACTATTTCATGAATAAAAAATATCTTGCGACAGCTATTATAGGTACAGGAGCTCTAAGCTCAACGTTCTTTGGACATCAAGCTGAAGCATCGACAACACATACAGTTCGTAGTGGGGAATCAGTATGGTCTATTTCACATCGCTATGGTATTACAATAGCTAAACTAAAATCACTCAATGGTTTATCATCAAACTTAATTTTTCCAAACCAAGTATTAAAAGTTTCTGGTTCTGCATCTACAAATCATTATTCAAATCAATCCTATCAAAGTGATTCAGGTAATACATATACTGTAAGAGCAGGGGATAGTTTATCATTAATTGCTAATCGTTATGGTACAACTTATCGTCATATTATGGATTTAAATGGTCTTAATAGTTTCTTAATTTTCCCTGGGCAAAAGTTAAAAGTATCAGGTTCGGCTACAACGCATACATATACACACAATAACAATTCATCTTCAATTTCTACTGGATCAACAAGTACCTATACAGTACGTTATGGAGATTCATTATCATTAATTGCATCACGTTATAACACAACGTACCAACATATTATGCAATTGAATGGTTTAAATAATTTCTTCATTTATCCAGGTCAACAATTAAAAGTGAGTGGTACAGCACCAGTGCATACGCAAACTACAAGTACTAGAAGTGTAACAACGACACAATCAAATTATTATTCTCCAACATTCAATCATAGTAATTTATATGATTGGGGACAATGTACATGGCATGTGTTTAATCGTCGTGCAGCTATAGGTAGAGGAATTAGTACATATTGGTGGAACGCTAATAATTGGGATAATGCAGCAGCAAGAGATGGATATAGAGTTGATTATAGTCCAGCAGTAGGTGCGATTGCACAATCAGATGCTGGTTATTATGGACACGTGGCATTTGTTGAAAGAGTAAATAGTGATGGTAGTATTTTAGTATCAGAAATGAACTACAGCGCAAGCCCAGGAATTGCTACATATCGTACAATTCCAGCATATCAAGTACGTAATTATAAATTTATTCATTAATATAAAAAAATAGAAAGGCTAGTCATACTCCAGTTCGTTTTTGAACTTTTAGTATGGCTAGCCTTTTATTACTATTATTGGAAGTTATAATCTTCTTTAGCTTTTCTGAAGCTTGAAGCTAAACGTGTAACATTAATAATGAATGAACCAAATGCTGTTACTTTACGGAATTTATATGGTGATCTCATTGAAACGATGAAATCAAGTAAAGTACCGAATGCACTTAATCCTAAAGATAAATAAACTAAATTTTTATTTTTAGCATTAAATTTAATACCGTTATAACCATCAACGATAAAGCCAGCTGTGCTGACTAAGCTAGATAAGCGTGCAGTTTTTGATTTTTTTGCCATGAATAATACCCTCCGAAACGTAAGAATCTGGATAAAAGCTTTGAGGCTCTGGGAAATCGCTTAACGGCGTCCCAAAAGCAGAATTTTCGGCAGAGAGGCCCTCAGCACAGAGATTTTCAGAAAGAAAATCTACAAGCAAAGTAAGCTGGGGTTACTGTCACGATTCGACAAAATTTGAGAAACAATTTTGCTCACCGTTCGGTTCTGCTCAAATCCTAAGCGCTTTTGTCCCGACCTTCTTTACTATTATATGTTAACATCATACTAAATTGAGTTATTTTTTTGAAGTGTAAAGCTATAAATGGAGGAATAAATTCCTATGATTAAATGTGTGTGCTTAGTTGAAGAAACAGATGACAAAATATTATTGGTGCAAGTACGCCACAGAGAGAAGTATTACTTTCCTGGAGGCAAAATAGATGAAGGTGAAACTTTACTTGATGCGATTCAAAGAGAGGTTAGGGAAGAATTAAGTTTAGACTTAGCACAAAGTGATTTTACGTATATAGGTACAGTTGTGGGAAAAGCGTACCCACAACCAGACATGTTAACTGAATTGAATGGCTTTAAAGTTAATGTAGACATTGATTGGGATAAGGTGACGATTGATAATGAGATTACTGATATGAAGTGGTTTGATAAGGAAGATACGTCATTAATAGCACCTGCTGTAATTAAATGGATTGAAACATTTTCGACGAGAGAGTAGGGACAAAATGCAGATTCGACGTTTTACAAATAAAGATAATAAACAGATTGAATCATTTGAAGTGCTCAAGGAAGATAGAAAATTTACAAGAACCCCATTACATAATATTGAATTAGCTCAAGAGGATAGTGAAAGACATCCGATAGTTATTATGCAAAATGACAAATGTGTGGCATTTTTCACCTTACATGAAGGAAGTGGCGTTGCGCCCTATAGTGATAACCTCCAAGCTATGCTTTTTCGTTCATTTAGTGTAGATGCGAAATATAGAGGAGAAGGTATTGGTAAATCAATTATTAAAACCTTGCCTCACTTCATCGCACAGGAATTTCCAAACGTGAATGAAATTGTACTTACAGTAAACACTGATAATCATAAAGCAATTAAATTATATGAAAGCGCAAGATACAATTATTCTGGTGACGCTTTTTTAGAAGGTAGGCCAGTTCATGTCATGAGTTATAGAATTAAATAAAACGTAAGCGTCGCTACAATGATTGAAAATTGCAGGACGCTTATATTTTATCTATCTTAATCACGTTTAATTGATGCTTCATTTTCAAGAGAAGACGTATCAGAAGTTGTTGAATGATTAAATTTAGGATGTTTAATCAACATCGCGGTAATCCACGCAGTAATCGGAATGCTTAGGGCTACGGCAATGCCACCTAATAAAATAGAAATAAATTCTTGGGCAAAAATCTTCGAGTTAATAATATGTCCAAACGAATAATGGAGCTGGAAGAACCAGAAGAATAAAGTCAGCTGACCGCCAAAGAATGCTAAATAAATCGTGTTTGCCGAAGTAGCGAGAATTTCTCGACCTACACGCATGCCGGATTGAAATAATTCTTTGCGCGTTAAGTTAGGGTTGGTAGCATTGAGTTCATAGATAGGCGAACTAATGGTAATCGTTAAATCGATGACCGCAGCAATCACTGCAAGAATGATAGTGAATACTGAAAATTGAACCATATCAATGCCAATATTCATTGAGAAAATATACGTTTCATCTTGTTGCTCAGTCGCAAACCCTTGTAAATGGCCTAATTTAACCGATAAATAAATGCCTATAATTAAAATAATAGTGGTAGCAATGGTACCTATAAATGCAGCTTTTGTCTTAGTGTTATAACTATTTAAAATAAACAGATTACAAGCTGCTATGATAAGGCAAAAAATGAGTGAAACTAAATAAATAGGCACTCCTAACATAATGAAAACAATACTAATGATTAAAATAATAAAGTTTAAAAACAACGTTAAATAAGAAACTAACCCCTTTTTACCTCCAAAAATAATCATTAAAGCAAATAAAATAAGGGCGAGTATAAAGATTGCATTCATCGTGTCATCACACCCCTTCTTTTAATCCATAGCACCATGAGAGCAATAGTGATTGGAATCGTTAGAACTATACCAATCCCACCAGTTAGTGCGCGGTCTATTTCTAACGACCAATTCATAGAAATCGTATAGGTAAATGTATTAGCATTTTTTAAATAAATTAAAAACATGGCTAAACTGCCGGATAAATAAGAGAAAAGTAAAATATTGGTCATTGTCCCCATAATATCTTGACCAATATTACGACCCGCTAATGCTAAACGAGACGTAGTAATGTCAGGTGTGCGTTGAACAATTTCGTACATACCACTAGAGATAGTAATGGCTACATCCATAACGGCCCCTAACGAACCGATTAATACGGAAGCCATAAATACATCTTTAGGGGGTAAGGTTAAAAAGCTCATGGTTTCATATTTTATGCCCGACCCACCTGTGAGTTGAATGACTAATTCAGTAATACCGATACATAAAAATGTGCCTAATAACGTGCTAAGCGCCGTAATCCACGTGCGCATGTGCCAACCTGTTACCAATAACAATGTAACGATTGTAGAAAGAACAACCGCTATACTCATTAATAAAAATAAATTTGTGGATGGTAATTGGTTATGAATTGCTATCGCTGAAATGATTGCAATGGTATTAAATATTAACGATAAGATGGATTGAAGTCCTACGTGTCTTCCTACTAGAAGCAACGTTATGATAAAGACCCCCACAATAGCCACAGTCAGACTATCGCGCTTTTTCTCTAGGATAGTCGCATCTTTAGGACTTTTTTGAATATGTAATAATACTTTGTCATTTTTACTAAAATGTTCAGTATCTGCTTGAGATTTTACATAAGTATTATCAATAGTTGTGGTCTCACCTTTAAATTGGCCATTGAGTACTGTTAATGTTAAGTGCTGTTTATACTTTAAGTCAGAGTTATGTTGTTCGTCTGTTACTTTTTGTGCTTTAGTTGTTTCAACTTGCGTGATTTTACCGATAGGTGTGTGATAAAAAGACGCATTAAAAAATGTTAAGATAAATAAAGCTATCATTACAATAGTGATAATAAGTGTTATCCAATTAAGAACACGTCGTTGTAATGGTGTTTGTTTCTTTATATTCATTAATCATAAACCTCTTTAACTTTCTATTTCTACCCTTTGTTATGACAGGGGTGATTATACGCTTCCATGAATAATTATTCAAATAGTAACTATTTTGATTTACAAATATTAAATCAGTTTTGATTGCTAAAAATGAATTTATTTACGACTTACCTCTAATGGTAAGTCGATACTTTACTCAATAGTTGTTGTATTAAATTTAATAAATTAAGCACGTCTATTTTTTTATTATCTTTTTTGGCGATAACACAAAATGAACGTTTCAGCTCTGTATGGGCTAGCGAAATATCGTATATTTGCTGATCAACATTATTAAATGTTACATAGTCAGGCACAATGACATATCCTCGCTGTTGTTTTAATAAGTATTTCGCTAATAATTCTGTTCCTACAATATTAGTAGAAGTTTTGAGAGTGCTTTTTAATTTACGTTCTATGCTAGGGGCAAGTAGCGTCAATGTATATAACGTTTGTTTCTCAAATTGAGAGAGTGGTGGCTGAGTTGCTAAAGCTACTGCATCATCTTTTGGTACATATATATGATAAGTTTCTTCAAATAAAGGTTTCAGTGATAGACGTTTATCTTGTTGTAATTCTGGAGTGATCTCAACTAATCCTATATCTAACCCTCCTGTATGAATCTTTTCAATAATCTCCGTCGTTGTCATTAATGTTGGCATCACAGTGCTCTCATAATTTTGTTCAAATGATTGAATAAGAGATGTAATCATTTTTGAAACATAACTTTCTTCAAATCCGACATTAATAATATGTGCATTTTTAAGTTTTTCTTTTTGGAAAAGGGCAACTGTTTCATCTAATTGTCCTAAAATTTGGGTAGCTTGGGTTAATAAAGCTTTGCCCTGAGAAGTTAGATGAATATTACGCCCTTGTCTATTAAATAAGGCCACTTGTAACTCTTGCTCTAGCAAGGTGATTTGTCTGCTTATAGCAGATTGAGCGATATTCAATTCTAATGCTGCTTCAGAAATATGTTCACGTTTTGCGACTTCAACGAAATATTTAAGTTGTTTAATCTCCAACACGGTCCCTCGCTTTCAGTTGTGCTTATTATCATGGTGTTATTCATCTATTTTTTAGAACGATATCATCTATTTAATATATTGTTCAGATAAATATTTTACATTATATTAATTATTATTAACAGTAAATTTTCTGAAAATTCTCAAAAGGAGTGGGCATCGTGTTTGAACATAGATTAAAAAGAGGGTTGTATGATTTCCGTGAGGAACATGATGCATGTGGTATCGGTTTTTACGCCAATATGAATAATGTAAGGTCTCATGACATTATTGAAAAATCATTAGAAATGTTGCGACGATTAGACCATCGTGGGGGCGTTGGGGCAGACGGAATTACTGGAGACGGTGCAGGCATTATGACAGAAATTCCGTTTGAATTTTTCAAAAAATATAGCGAATTTGACTTACCTAATGAAGGGGAATATGCGGTAGGTCTTTTTTTCTCTAATCAAAAAATTGCTGGCACATCACATGAAACAACATTCAATCAAATTATTGAGCAAGAAGGTTTAAATGTTATCGGCTATAGAGATGTACCGGTTGATACACAAGCTATTGCCCCCCATGTTGTGGCAACTATGCCGTATATTCAACAAATCTTTATCCATTTAAATTCACATAAAGCAGCTGTGAAACAGCTGTTCCTAGCCAGAAAGCAAATTGAACAATACGCAGAATCACAAGATTTAGCACTTTATTTCACAAGTTTGTCTCATAAAACGATTGTATATAAAGGGTGGTTACGTTCAGACCAAATTAAAAAATTATATTTAGATTTAAATAATGAAGATTATCAATCAAAGCTAGGTTTAGTTCATTCAAGATTTAGTACGAATACATTTCCGAGTTGGAAACGTGCCCACCCGAACCGTATGTTGATGCATAATGGAGAAATTAATACGATAAAAGGCAATGTCAATTGGATGCGTGCACGTCAACGCACATTAATTCAAACATTGTTTGGAGAAGAAAGCCATAAAATTCAAAAGATTGTAGATGAGGATGGTAGTGACTCAGCAATTGTAGATAACGCGTTAGAATTCTTAACATTAGCGATGGAGCCTGAAGAAGTAGCAATGTTGTTAATTCCTGAACCGTGGTTATACAACAAATCAAACGATGAAAATGTGCGTGCATTTTATGAATTCTATAGTTATTTAATGGAACCATGGGATGGACCTACGATGATTTCATTCTGTAATGGAGATAAAATTGGTGCATTAACTGACCGTAACGGTTTACGTCCTGGACGTTATACGATTACTAAAGATAACTTTATTGTATTTTCATCTGAAGTGGGTGTCATTGACGTCCCTGAGGAAAACGTTGCCTTTAAAGGACAATTAAATCCAGGGAAATTATTACTTGTCGATTTCAAAGCTAATAAAGTCATTGATAATAACGAGTTAAAAGCACGTATTGCCAGTCAACATCCATATCAAACATGGCTTGAAAAACATAAAGTTGATTTAGGCTTAGATGACGTAAAGTATACCCATCGTTTGTTAGAACCATCAACGTTATTTAGATTACAAAAACAATTTGGTTATACCAAAGAGGATATTTATAAATATATGACTGCTTTAGTTGCAGGTAAGAAAGATCCGATTGGTGCAATGGGTTATGATTCACCACTTGCAGTTTTAAATGAGCGACCTGAGTCATTATTTAATTACTTTAAACAATTATTTGCGCAAGTAACTAATCCACCGATTGATGCCTATCGTGAGAAGATCGTAACAAGTGAACTTTCTTATTTAGGGGGAGAAGGAAACTTATTACAACCGAATCCTTCTGTGCTTAATCGTATTCAATTATCTAAACCTGTGTTGACTTTGAGTCAATTAGAGACAATTAAACAAAGCAAGTTTGACGTGAAACATTTATCAACGTTATATCGTGGCAGTCTTGAAGAAGCATTGCAACGCTTAGGGAAAGCGGCGATTCAAGCAACACATGAAGGCTATACGATTTTAGTGCTTGATGATAGTTCTCTTATTGAAAGTGAGACTAAAGCAGGAGTGGACGAAGGTCAACGCTATGCGATTCCAATGTTATTAGCAATCAGTCACATTCACCAGTTACTAATTAGAGAAGATTTACGTATGAATACAAGTTTAGTCGCTTTATCTGGTGAAACACGCGAAGTTCATCATGTTGCTTGTTTACTAGGTTATGGTGCCAATGCGGTTATTCCATATTTAGCACAACAAACGATTGCGCACTTAGCTGAGGATGGACACCTTAAAGGTTCTGTTTCTGGAAATGTAGAAACCTATACGAATGTTTTATCTGAAGGTGTCATTAAAGTTATGGCTAAAATGGGTATTTCCACTGTTCAAAGTTATCAAGGGGCTCAAATCTTTGAAGCAGTGGGACTTTCTCAAGAAGTCATTGATGCTTATTTCACAGGTACACAATCTAAATTGTCAGGTTTAAGCATTGAACAAATTGATGAAGAAAATAAAGCACGTCAAAGTAGTCATAGCGAATATTTAGAATCAGGAAGTATTTTCCAATGGCGCCAACAAGGCCAACATCATGTATTTAATCCGACTACGATTCATTTATTACAACATGCGTGTCGTGAAAATGATTATGAACAATTTAAAGCTTTTTCAAATGCAGTCCATGACAATAGAAAGGACCACTTACGTGACTTACTAGAATTTAAAACACAACGCGCTATTCCTATTAGCGAAGTGGAGTCTGTAGAATCTATCGTTAAACGTTTTAACACTGGGGCGATGAGTTACGGTTCAATTTCTGAAGAAGCACATCAAACATTAGCGAAAGCTATGAACCGATTAGGCGGAAAAAGTAATAGCGGTGAAGGTGGAGAGAACCCTAAGCGCTATGAAATTCAAGAGGATGGCAGTTGTTTATCAAGTGCTATTAAACAAGTAGCTTCTGGACGTTTCGGTGTGACAAGTAATTACCTACAACATGCGAAAGAATTACAAATTAAAGTAGCTCAAGGCGCTAAACCAGGGGAAGGTGGACAATTACCGGGTACTAAAGTTTATCCATGGATTGCTGAAACACGTGGGTCAACACCAGGAATTGGATTGATTTCACCACCGCCACATCATGATATTTACTCGATTGAAGACTTAGCACAATTAATTCACGATTTGAAGAATGCGAATAAAGAAGCGGATATTGCCGTTAAACTGGTATCTAAAACAGGTATCGGTACGATCGCTTCAGGGGTAGCTAAAGCATTCGCAGATAAAATTGTTGTAAGTGGATACGATGGTGGAACCGGTGCATCTCCAAAGACAAGTATTCAACATGCAGGGTTACCGTGGGAGCTAGGATTAGCTGAAACACATCAGACATTGAAGTTAAATCATTTACGCAGTCGTGTACGTTTAGAAACAGACGGTAAATTATTAACGGGTAGAGATGTTGCCTTAGCTTGTGCACTAGGCGCAGAAGAATTTGGATTTGCTACTGCACCGCTTGTCGTTTTAGGTTGTATCATGATGCGCGTATGTCATAACGACACATGTCCAGTAGGTATTGCAACGCAAAACCAAGACTTGAGAGCTTTATTCAGAGGTAAAGCTGATCATGTAGTTAACTTTATGCATTTCATTGCTGAAGAACTTAGAGAAGTTTTAGCCTCACTTGGTTTGAAAAAGGTGGAAGATTTAGTGGGACGAACAGATTTATTACAACGTTCTAGTGATATTAATTTTAAATCTAAAGCCGCATCACTCGATGTCACTAAACTATTACATTTAGTAGACGGGCCAAACACGAAACAAATTTCTCAAGACCATCATTTAAATATTGGTTTCGATTTAAATTATCTATATAAAGATGCTAAACAAAGTATTGAAAATGGAGAAACATTCAAGGGGCATTACGTTGTAAATAACGAACAACGTGATGTGGGAGTTATCACAGGTAGTTATATTACACAACAACATGGTAGTGAAGGTTTGCCGGAACATACAATTATTGGTGAAACAACAGGTCATGCGGGGCAAAGCTTAGCAGCTTTTGCGCCTAAAGGTTTATTGATTCATCATACAGGTGATGCCAACGACTATGTAGGTAAAGGGTTGTCAGGTGGTACCGTAGTTGTAAAGGCACCTAACAAAGCACGAGAGAACGAAATTATCGCAGGAAATGTCAGTTTCTATGGTGCTTCGCAAGGTAAAGCCTATATTAATGGTAAAGCTGGCGAACGTTTCTGTATCCGTAATAGCGGTGTAGACGTTGTAGTTGAAGGTATTGGTGACCATGGTTTGGAATACATGACTGGAGGTCACGTCATCATATTAGGTGACGTTGGTAAGAACTTCGGACAAGGTATGAGTGGTGGCGTCTGCTACATTTTCCCAAGTGATGTTGAAACATTTAAACGTGTTAACGACTTGCCGACATTAGCCTTTAAGAAAGTAAGTCATATTGAAGAAAGAAATTTATTGAAAACGATGTTAGAAGAACACTATCACTTTACTCAAAGTACTAAAGCAGCGGCTCTTTTACAAGATTTTGAACACGTAGCTGATAAAGTCGTCAAAGTCATTCCGAAAGATTATGAGTTAATGATGCAAAAAATCGAGTTACAAGGTCGTCGTTTGCCACAAGATGAAGCGAAATTAGCTGCATTCTACGATGAAGGCACTTCAATTGATCAAATTTAAAGGATTTATGAAGTATGAGAAACAGTCGTTATCCGAATTGTCGCTTGTGGATCGATTAAAAAATCACGATGCATTTCAACAGCGCTTTTCACGTGAGGAAGCCTCTATACAAGGCGCACGTTGTATGGATTGTGGTACGCCTTTTTGTCAAACGGGTCTTCCTTTTGGTCGGGAAACAATTGGATGTCCTATTGGCAACTATATTCCGGAGTGGAATGATTTGGTGTATCATCAAGATTTTAAAGGGGCCTATGAACGTTTAAGTGAAACTAATAATTTTCCTGATTTTACTGGACGCGTGTGCCCAGCACCTTGTGAGAACTCTTGTGTAATGAAGATTAACCGTGATTCCGTAGCGATTAAAGGTATTGAACGTACGATTATAGATGAAGCTTTTGAACATGGATGGGTTAAACCCAAATATCCAAAAGTACGTAAAACCCAAAAAGTAGCCATTGTAGGAAGCGGCCCAGCTGGACTAGCAGCCGCTGAAGAACTTAATTATATAGGCTATCAAGTTACAGTGTTTGAAAAAGCTGCTGAGCCAGGCGGATTACTCATGTATGGTATCCCTAACATGAAGTTAGACAAAGATGTTGTGCGTCGCCGTATTGCCTTAATGGAAGAAGCGGGCATAGTATTTAAAACGAATGTGAACATAGGGGTAGATGTATCAAAAGAGGAATTAGAAACGCACTTTGATGCGATCATCTTATGCACGGGAGCTCAAAAAGCACGAGATTTACCTTTAGAAGGACGTATGGGCCAAGGCATCCACTTTGCGATGGATTATCTTACAGAACAAACACAACTTCTCAATGGTGAAATTGAAGAGGCAACGATTACGGCAAAAGATAAAAATGTCATCATTATCGGCGCGGGGGATACAGGGGCCGATTGTGTGGCAACCGCATTACGTGAAAATTGTAAGTCGATTGTACAATTTAACAAATATACTAAAGCACCAGAAGAAATTACGTTTAAAACCAATACATCATGGCCTCTTCCTTTACCTGTCTTCAAAATGGATTATGCGCATAAAGAATATGAAACACGCTTCGGCAGAGAACCACGCGCTTATGGCGTTCAGACTATGCGTTATGATGTCGATCATATTGGCAATATCCGTGGAGTTTATACTCAAATCTTAGAAGAAACACCTGATGGTATGGTAGTAGTGGATGGTACTGAAAGACATTGGCCAGCCGACTTAGTGTTACTTTCAATTGGATTTGAAGGAATTGAACCTACAGTACCAAGAGAATTTGATATTGCTACTAAATTTAATAGAATTGTAGCGAATGATAAAGACTATCGTACGAATCAAGATAAGATTTTCGCAGCTGGAGATGCACGTCGAGGTCAAAGTTTAGTTGTATGGGCAATTAAAGAAGGACGTGCGGTTGCTAAATCAGTTGATAGTTATTTACAACAAAAAGTGCTAATATAGATATTTATCTTTAATCAAGCAACAGACAATGTTTGTAAAGAAATGATTAAAAAAGTTTTAATACAGTAAAGAAAATGTTTGACTTCCAGTGAACCATGTTATAAGATAGTTATTGTGTTCATTGGAGGAATACCCAAGTCCGGCTGAAGGGATCGGTCTTGAAAACCGACAGGGCCTTAACGGGCCGCGGGGGTTCGAATCCCTCTTCCTCCGCCATTATAATTAAAATCCAAGACTAATAAATATAAAAAGACAAGTACTCAATGCGTATTGAGTACTTGTCTTTTTTTGTTGCATTTAAACGAATGAAGCGCAAATATCAGGCTCTACGTCAAATCGGACTGATGAGTCCTAATATTGAGATTAAGCAACCTTAGGTTGTTTAATCTCTTTTTTTGTTGTTGAGGCA
>NZ_PPRD01000061.1:73394-74778 GCF_002902575.1 Staphylococcus croceilyticus
TATTTTTCATTAGCGCGGGATGGAGCAGTTCGGTAGCTCGTCGGGCTCATAACCCGAAGGTCGGTGGTTCAAATCCGCCTCCCGCAATTAAAATTGGTCTCGTAGTGTAGCGGTTAACACGCCTGCCTGTCACGCAGGAGATCGCGGGTTCGATTCCCGTCGAGACCGCCATTACGTATTATGGTTCAGTAGCTCAGTTGGTAGAGCAATGGATTGAAGCTCCATGTGTCGGCAGTTCGACTCTGTCCTGAACCATTTTAGATTGCCGGCCTAGCTCAATTGGTAGAGCAACTGACTTGTAATCAGTAGGTTGGGGGTTCAAGTCCTCTGGCCGGCACCATCTCACGGAGGGGTAGCGAAGTGGCTAAACGCGGCGGACTGTAAATCCGCTCCTTCGGGTTCGGCAGTTCGAATCTGCCCCCCTCCACCATCTATTTAATAGGGACATAGTTCAACGGTAGAATAGAGGTCTCCAAAACCTTTGATGTGGGTTCGATTCCTACTGTCCCTGCCATGGCGGTTGTGGCGAAGTGGTTAACGCATCGGATTGTGGTTCCGACACTCGAGGGTTCGATTCCCTTCAACCGCCCTTATACTATTAATGGGCTATAGCCAAGCGGTAAGGCAACGGACTTTGACTCCGTCACGCGCTGGTTCGAATCCAGCTAGCCCAGTTTTTTATTGGCGGCATAGCCAAGTGGTAAGGCAGAGGTCTGCAAAACCTTTATCACCGGTTCAAATCCGGTTGCCGCCTCCAACTTACTATGCGGGAGTAGTTCAACTTTTAGAACACATTCCTTCCCGGAATGAGGTATAGGTGTAAGTCCTATCTTCCGCTCCATAATTTAATACAATGCGGGAGTAGTTCAACTCTTAGAATACGTTCCTTCCCGGAACGAGATATAGGTGCAAGTCCTATCTTCCGCTCCATTTAATATACTGCGGGAGTAGTTCAACTCTTAGAATACATTCCTTCCCGGAATGAGATATAGGTGCAAGTCCTATCTTCCGCTCCATAATTTAATATAGCGCGGGAGTATTTCAACTTTTAGAATACGTTCCTTCCCGGAACGAGGTATAGGTGTAAGTCCTATCTTCCGCTCCATATATTGCTTCCAGATGGAAGTTTTTTATTTATCTAAATTGTGCCGGCGTGGCGGAATTGGCAGACGCGCGGGACTCAAAATCCCGTTCCTTCATTGGAGTGTCGGTTCGACCCCGACCGCCGGTATTTATACCTATTAATAGGGCACATTTAAACACTAGAAACCTTGATTTATCAAGGTTTCTTTTTTATGGTTCTATGAGAAATGCGGTTGATGAAACAAATTGATTGTTTCATTAACCGCATTTTTTGTATAAAAAGAGCGCAAATATCTCTATA
>NZ_PPRD01000062.1 GCF_002902575.1 Staphylococcus croceilyticus
ATATAATATAAAATATTAAATGAATATAAATTAAATGGATAACTTAATTTTATTATAGTGCTATTCGTTTAATTATAAAGAGGCAACAGATGAAGACAAATAAAATAAAAGCAGTATTTTTTACAGTAGTATTATGTGTATTAGTTTTATTGATTATCATTTTCTCAATGAAACTAATAAGCGCTAAACATAAAATAAGCGAATATAATAAAGAAAATGATAATAAAATGTATCTTTTAAATAGAGATAAAGAGCCAAAGAAAATTCAGCATTTAAAAACTGTTGAAGCAAACGATATCAATATGAAAAATATTGATACATATTTAAAAGGTGTACAATTTAACGGCTCAATCACAATCCTTGATCGTGGGAAATTAGTCTTAAACAAAGGCTATGGTTATCGCAATATGAAAAAAGGTGTAAAAAATACACCAGATACAATGTATTTAATTGGTTCAGCTCAAAAATTTACTACAGGCTTAATATTAAAAAAATTAGAATTAGAAAATAAAGTTAATATTAATGATCCAGTAACTAAATACCTTCCATGGTTTAAAACTTCTAAGACAATTACTTTAAAAGATTTAATGTTACACAAAAGTGGGTTGTATAAATTTGAGGCTTCTCCAAAGTCTAAAAGCTTAGATAGTGCAGTACATATGATTCAACAAAGAGGCATAGATAATAAGTTTTACCATAAACATTTATATAATGATGCAAACTATTTAGTTTTAGCTCAAGTAATTGAAAAGGTTACACACAAGTCATATGTTGAAAATTATTATGAAGACATCGCTAAGCCAAATGGTTTAGAGAATAGCGCATTTTTCAATGAAAAACCTTATCAAAAATATATGGCTACTGGATACAAAATTATTAACAATAAACTTAAAACAATGCATCCAAATATATTAGACCAGTACTATGGTGCAGGTAATTTATTTATGACAACATATGATATGGCACAATTAGTTCAAAACTTGCAACAAAATAAAATATTTAATGAATTTACCACAACGCCTTTATTACAACAAATGGGTAGCACAATGTATCCAGAATCGTATCGCTATGGTTTTTATGTTAGCCAACAACGTGATCGTATCAATGGGGTATTTTTCGGACAAATATTCACTGTTTACTTTAACCAACGCTATACTGTTGTTATGGGAACTAATATTGCTAATGAGAATAAAGTTTCAAATGAAAATAAAATCTCGCATATTTATGATAGATTATTAAATCAAACATCATACTACAGTTATTAATGAGTAATAACGCTGTATTGATATAGAATGAATGCAAATTATTCACTCTAACAATACAGCGTTATTTTTATGTTCAGATTATTATTTACATTCGCTAAGCATATCTAAAAAGACTTGTTCATAATTATTATTAAATGTAGATGTGACTACACTACAATTAGGATAGTTAGATTTGAAATTCACCACTGTAGCGCCACGCGTTAAATTACCTTGTAATTCAATTTGCACATCAGCTGCTTTAACCTCATAACTCTCGCTATCCATCAAATATAAAATAGTAAACACATCATACAATTTTAAGCCTATTTCGAAATCATCTTCTCTATAATGTTGGAATATATTATAAAGCATTGAACTCGTTTGATTCATCTTTTTAAAAGAAGTAATAAACTCATGGGTAAATAACGCTTGGCGTGCTAAATCTAAGCCAATCATCGTTAAAGGTAAGCCACTGTTAAATACTATATGTGCAGCTTCAGGATCACAATAAATATTAAACTCTGCTAGGGGAGTTACATTGCCACGGCCTGTGCTTCCACCCATCAAAATAATTTCTTTAACATAAGATTTGCTTTCAGGATAAATATTGAAAAGTAGGGCGAGATTAGTTAGTGGACCTAAAGCAATAAGAGTAATAGGTTCCTTAGCGTTTACTAATATTTCGTACATAGCCTCTACTGAATGAGTTGGAGTAAGTTCCTCTAAAGAAGTATCTGGAAATTCATAACCGTCCATACCACTCTCTCCATGGACATGACTCGCGCTATTTATTTCATTTAATAAAGGTTTCTCAGCTCCTTTATGGACAGGAACATCACTGTCAAAAAAGGTTTTAAGTTTTAAAGCATTCATAGTTGTTTTTTCGATATCAACATTGCCATTAACAGTAGAAATCATCTTGACGTCAAAGTTAGGATGACATAGCGCTAAACTTATCGCAGCCGCATCATCAATGCCTGGATCTGTATCTATGATAATAGGTAAAGCCATCTCAATTACCTCCTAAATAAAAGTTATCATATTTTTAATTTTACTATTAATGTAAAGTATAGCCATTTATTAATGTAAAAAAATAGGGGGATTTATAAATAAATCATTTGAAAAATAAAAAACCTGCATGAAACGAAAACGTTTCAATACAGGTTTTTGAAATAGGGTGCTTATCAAATTATAAGTGGTGAGAGTGTCCACCTTGCATAACCCAATAAGTACCAATAACGATTGCTAAAGTGATAATAATCGCAAAGATAACTTTGAACGATTGTAAACGACCATCTTTACCTTCAGTTAAGTGCATGAACATTAATAATTGAACTGCAGCTTGAATGAAAGCAAAACCAAAGATGATAGTTGTTTTAGCATGGAATGTCATGTTTGTGTATAGAGTTACGAAAACTGCTAATAACGTTAAAACGATTGAGGCAATAAAGCCGACTGTATGTTTTACAATTGTATTCATCCGCTATACACCATCCCTATCATATATACGGCAGTGAAGATGAAGATCCAAACAACATCTAAGAAGTGCCAGTATAAACTTACAATGAATAATTTAGGAGCATTAAATTTATTTAATCCACGTGTAGCAACTTGGATTAATAAACAAATAATCCAACCAATACCTAATGATACGTGGGCACCGTGAGTACCTAATAGGATGAAGAAACTTGACCAGTAAGAACTTAATTTAGGTGTTACACCTTCAGAAGCGTAGTGCGCAAACTCGTAAATTTCGAATCCAACGAACACTAAACCTAAAAGTAATGTAAGAATCATCCAAAACATCATTAAGTTTTGTTTCTCTTTACGCATGTAGTAAATTGCAATACCACATGTATAAGAACTAATTAATAAGGCAAATGTCATGATTAATACGAGCGGTAACTCGAATAATTCAGTTGTCATTTTGCCACCGTAATCGCCACCATGTTGCAACGTTAATAACGTTGCGAACAGGGTACCGAATAACGCGAATTCGGCTGTAAGGAAAATCCAGAAGCCAAGTTTATTTAATTGACCTTCGTGCGTACGTGAATCAACAGTATTTGTATCATGACTCATGACCTACAGCCTCCCTTTCTTTAATACGAGCTTCTCTTAAGCGAGCTTCATTCTCGGCAACTTCAGAAGCAGGGATATGATATCCATGGTCTTGTACGAAGCTTTGATAAACTAATGTACCTAAAATACCAACTAAGCAGATGATTGCAGGAACAATAGTATCAAAGATTAAGAAGAAACCACCGATTAACATGAAGATACCCATGAAGAAACCAGTATGAGTATTGTTTGGCATGTGAATATCTTTGTAATTATGGTTATCTAAGAAGTGACGACCATGTTCTTTCATATCAACAAATGTATCGTAGTCATTCCAATCTGGAGTAATGGCAAAGTTGTATTTAGGTGGAATTGCTGAAGCAGTTGACCATTCTAAAGTACGTCCTAAACCATCCCAGTTATCACCAGTTGCTTCGCGAGGTGATTTAATATGACTGTAAACGATGCTTGCTACTAAGAATAGGAAGCCAACAGCCATCATTAATGCTCCGATAGTTGAAATAACGTTTAGTAACCACCAACCATCTGATGGCATGTAAGTGTATAAACGACGTGGCATACCATCTAATCCAAGAATGAATTGTGGTAAGAAACATACGTTAAATCCAATCATAAATAACCAGAAGCACCAGATGTTAAGTTTTTCATTTAATTTGTAACCCATCATCTTAGGATACCAGAAGATTAAACCAGCTAGGCAGGCAAATACTACACCGGTAACTAATGTGTAATGGAAGTGGGCTACTAAGAAATAAGTATTGTGATATTGATAGTCAGCAGATGCCATCGCTAACATTACACCTGTAACCCCACCTAATAAGAAGTTAGGGATGAAGGCTAATGAGAATAACATAGGTGACTCGAAAGTAATACGCCCTTTGTACAATGTTAATAACCAGTTGAATAATTTAACTCCGGTAGGAACACCGATTAACATTGTTGAAATTGAGAAGAATGAGTTAATTAACGCACCATTACCCATTGTGAAGAAATGGTGAACCCAAACTAAGAAACTTAAGAATGCGATACCAGCAGTTGCCCACACCATACTTTGATGTCCGAATAAACGTTTACGAGCAAATGTTGGGATAATTTCTGAATAAATACCAAATGCAGGCAAGATAACGATATATACCTCAGGGTGCCCCCATACCCAGAAGAAGTTTGCCCATAACATTGGCATACCGCCATCTGCTACTGTGAAGAAATGAGTTCCGAATATACGGTCAGCTGTCATTAATGCAAGAACAACTGTAAATACTGGGAACGCTAAAATTACGATTAAAGTCGTAATGAAAGTTGTTACAGTAAACATTGGCATTTGCATGAATTTCATAGTTGGAGTTTTACATCTTAAAATTGTTACGAAGAAGTTGATACCAGTCATTAGGGTACCGATACCCGAAATCTGAATCGCAACTAAGTAGTAGTTAACTCCAGGTCCTGGACTAAATTCGCCAGCTAATGGCGCGTAGTTTGTCCAACCAGCTGCTGGTGATCCACCAACGATAAACGAAAGGTTGAATAAGATCATACCAACAAAGAATAACCAGAAACTAATGTTATTCATAACTGGGAATGCCACATCTCGTGCCCCAATTTGTAAAGGAACTACTACGTTCCATAAACCAAAAATGAACGGCATGGCCATAAAGATAATCATGATTACGCCGTGTGTACTGAAAATTTCGTTATAGTGGTTTGATTCTAAGAATTTGTTATCTGGAATCGTTAATTGAGTACGTAATAATAACGCGTCAATACCCCCACGGACGAACATTAGTACCGCACAGATTAAGTACATTAAACCGATTTTTTTATGGTCTACGGATGTGAACCATTCTTTATAAAGATATTTCCATAATTTGAAATAAGTAATTACTGCGATAAGTCCGATAACTAAGAATGGTGCACCAATTTGTGCCATTGTAATCATCCAGTTACCTTTAACGAGCAATTGATCCCATGGAAAATTCATTAATGTTCACCTCCATGATCATTGTCTTTGTGCTGAAGCTTAGACGCATTTTCGTCTTTAGCTCCTTTACTGATTTTTTCCATTTCCTCAGAGTTATGAGATTCTTCTTTCTTGAATTCATTATCATAAGGATCATTGTTGCCTAAAATCATTGGCTTCATACCATGACGCTTATAGTTAGCGTTAGTGATTTGAACCTTACGAGCTGGTTTCTGAGGTTTATCTGTTACACCTTCATATAACTTATCTTCAGAAACAAAGTTAGGATCTCTTTGAACGTAATTATAACGTTTATAAGCATAGAAAATGTACTCTGGATCAGCTGCAGGGTCAACGAATGCCATATGTGTACCATTAAATGTTAATTCTTTATTAGGCGTGCTTGGAAGAAGTTGTTTATCAAATTCATCTTGGCTAATAGTTTTCTTACCTTTAGCATCTTTTACCCAAGCATCGAAATCTTTTTGGTCTACAGAGTGAACTTTGAATGTTTGACGAGCAAAACCTTCACCATTGAAGTTTGAGTTACGTCCTCTGAAAGTACCAGTTTGATCGGCTGTTAAAGTCCAATCCATTGTCATGCCAGTCATGGCATATTTTTGACCACCTAGTTGAGGAATCCAGAAACTAGTCATTGTATCCATAGCTTGTAGTTTGAATACTACTGGACGATTTTTTGGAATAGTTAATGTATTAACTGTTTCAATTTTTTGTTCTGGATAAGCAAAGAACCATTTATATCCAGCACTCACTGCATAGACAACCATTGGATCTTCTTTACTTTCAGGTGGTTTTTCATAATCGTATAACGTTTTAACTGTTGGAATAGCTAAAGCGATAACGATAATGATCGGTACCACAAACCAAATTGTTTCAATTAAAGAATTGTGGTGCATCTTACCTGATTCGTTATTTTTATTATAGCTATATTTGAAAATAAAAATAGCGAACATTGTAAGTACAACAGCAACAATAACAAGCATGAAGATGATTGAATAGATAATCAAGAACTTCTGACTACTTGCTACTGGCCCTTTTGCATTAAATACTTCTAAGTTCGAACACCCGCTAAGTAAAACAAGTGTCCCGAACATTAGAAGCAAAGACTTAAATTTTGACACTTTTTTGACCTCCTAATACTACAAATGTAGAGCTTACCATTAATTTTAGTTTATTACGCGATATTTACAAGTACTTATAAGAAAAAAATTATATTTATAAATAGGAAAAAACTAATGACGATAGGAATGACGGGGAATGTAAGATTTGTTAAAATTATGTGTCTATTCTGTGAAAAATGACAAAATTAAGACTTAAGTGTTTGTAGTTGAGAAATGTTATCATTTTCAGCGTTTTCAAGGGTTTTAAGCATAAAAAAAGATGAGAATTTTATCTCATCTAAATTTCATAAATATGACATTTTATTTAACTTCTATGTACCTAGTTGATGTTTCTTGAGCCCCATCTGAGTCAATAACGTGATATTGTACTTTGTATTTACCAACTTTTGTTGTGTCAACATGACCATCTACCGTGATTTTATGAGTTAAATCACCATCTTCTTTATCGAAAGCACTAATTCCATTTAATAAATTATATTTTTGACCTTTTTGAATAACAATATCATTAACGCCTTTAAGTTCAGGAGCGTGATTAGATGTTGCTTCGGCACTTAAATTTGGGGTAACAAGAGTTGCGGAGACTCCGAGCGCTGAAAGTGACTGTATTAGTTTATTCATTACGTTAACCTCCGAATTAATAAATCGTTGTTTTGTTTAATTAAACTATACTCTATTTTCTGATGATAAACATCATACTATAGTCTTAATATAGCGTATTACTTCTAAAATTAAAATAATATAAAGG
>NZ_PPRD01000063.1 GCF_002902575.1 Staphylococcus croceilyticus
TTTTTTCTCCTCTTGATAGCAAAAAATGCCATTCCAATACAAAACCACATACCTATAATCGATATCCAAATAGCAGTCATAGAATCACTCCTTTTTAGCAAACTTTATCACAATAGTTATCGCTTTACAGGTCTGATTTTCGTCGTTATAATCTAGTTAAATCCCGTAAGGGCGCACTTATGCGTTCTAAAAGAACGCGTGTA
>NZ_PPRD01000064.1 GCF_002902575.1 Staphylococcus croceilyticus
TTTTTTAAGTAATGGAGATAAATGAGCTGGAAGGTTCTCCACTCCTTCTACAAATAACGCATATTGTCCATAAATATTATGAATAGTTTGTTCAATGTCTTCTGTAATCGTATCTTGACTTAAGAATACATTGAAGACTTCTATACCATATTTACGAGCCATTTCAACAGCTTCATAGGTATCTAAAATACCATCCTGAGCATAATTAAATGCTGATGGTTCACCGTCTGAAAAGACAATTAAGAATCGTTGGTTATGGCTACGTCTAAGTAAGCGTTCGCTAGCAATTCGAATAGCTACTCCATCACGATTATCGTCTTGAGGATGCAATGACATGATACGTGGTCCACTTTTCTCCATAGTTGAATAATCATAGTGAACAATCTCATCAATGATATTAGGTTGTTTTCTATCATCTGAATCAAATGCATCTTCATTAAATGCTAATATCTCATGTTTAACGTTTAGTGATTTGAGTGTTTCATGGAATAACACTACGCCTTTAATCGTCTCATCCATCTTATCAAACATACTTGCAGAGACATCAATTAATAAAGTGAATGTAGCATCAAACGTTTTACTTAGATCTTGTTTTTTATAAAATAACTTATATTGATCATCGATAAACCAATTAATTAAATCACGTTGCAAACGCCCTTTTGTAAGATTATGGCGTTCATCAACATGCTCACGATCAATTGTTTTCTTAATAATTTGTATTAAATCTTTTGTTTCAAATTGAACATCATTTTTCACATTTTGATATTCTAAAAAATACTCTGGTTCAATATCAGGTACATTCCATTTGATTTCGACGTTTTCATTAATACCTTTAAGCGCAAATGAAGGATTTTGACCAATCGTGCCACCTTCATCATTATTAAGCGTATTGTCAGAACCGCGCCCTTTTTTAGTCATCATATCCGTCATATCATCAGTTGAATCGCCTTCACGCGCCGTATCATTATCACTTAAAACGTCACTGTTTTCACCCTCGTGCAATTCCATTTCTAAATATGCGCCACCCTCAGATTTGCTATCTTGGGCTTTAGTTTCTGCTTCAGCTGTTTCAGCGTCTGTATCTTCACTCGTATTATCATGACCATCAACATTACTTGCATCCGTTCGTTTAATATC
The DNA here is from genome assembly GCF_002902575.1 of Staphylococcus croceilyticus. GTDB lineage: Bacteria > Bacillota > Bacilli > Staphylococcales > Staphylococcaceae > Staphylococcus > Staphylococcus croceilyticus. The sequence goes on from NZ_PPRD01000064.1 coordinate 1,138, forward strand.
TTCAAACGATAATTCATGTATCGCTTCGTATACTCTTCTAGGAAGATAATAGTATTCATTCAACATATCTTTATTTAATATATCATCAATTTGAAACATAATGCGTTGCGCTAAATACATATTATCTTCAGATGTTTCATTTTGGAAAAAGTTAGGCAAATACTGGAACATATGATTTAAAATATCATCATATTGTGGATGCATCATTGGAATATCAAAGAAATTTTGACTTAAAAATGCACGTTCTAAATATAAAAATAATAAATCAGTATAAACCGTCTTAGTTTTATAAAAAGTAATTTGCGATTCAGTATAAGATAAACGCGTTTGTAGACGTAAATCGATAAGTTTAGCAGTACTTGGTCTTTCATTACGAATATGGTTAAAGACACGCATATCTTCTAATAGACGGAAGAGTTGATGATAAAATTTAGGATGCTCAAATTCATCTTCGTGAAGAACTTCATTCACAATTTTTTCGTCCATCATTTGATAGCCATATGCAGCCAACATTACATCCGTTTTTAACCCTGCATTTTCAATTTCAGCAGGACGATGGGACCAGAACCAGCTAGTGATAAGCGTATTATTAATCGGATCATAAAAAGGGAATTTTTGAATTTTAACCTGTGTTTGTTCGTTTTTTAGTAGTAAGCGCGCTAAGTCTTGTAACATCATGACTTGTTTAGCATCGAGTTGCTCATCATTAAATTTTATAAAACGATCACTCATATTAATCCCTCTCTAAAAGTTTAGTTCAATTGCGTTTTTAATCGCTTGTTGTTCACGTTCATCTTCCAATTTGTCGATAATTGTACGTTGAATCGCGCGTTCAATAGGCATCACGGTAATTAAATCGCTTAAGTCGATAAGTGCACGAATACTAGCTGCCTCTTCTGAAATTTGGCCTTGTTTAGACATTGTACGTAAATCTTCATTGAATTTAATAATTTGTTCAATGACTTTATCGTCTTGTAAATTACTTTGTTGTTTAATCACTTCTTTTAAGATATCACCATCAATGTAATCTACTTGAATTACTACAAAACGGTTTTTAAGTGCTTCGTTCATTGGTAATGTGCCTACATACCCTTCGTTAATAGCAGCAATAACATTGAAACCTGGTGCAGCTTTAATCACTTCTCCAGTAAATGGATTTGTTAATTGACGACGATAATCTAATACACCATTTAGAATTGGTAATGTTTCAGGTTTAGCCATGTTAATTTCATCAATATATAAGATATGACCTTCACGCATTGCTTTAATAACTGGGCCATCGATAAAAACAATTTCTTGACGTCCTTCATCGTTTGTTTTAATCGTTTTGAAACCTAATAAACTTTCAGCATCTAAATCGACAGAACAGTTAACTTGATGCATAGGTGTATTAACTGTTTCACTTAAAGTTTCCGCTAATTTTGTTTTACCAGAACCAGTTGGGCCTTTTAATAAGATATTTTTGTTTAATTTAAATAATGCTTTAGCATCATTGAATACAGATTCATCAGAATTAATATATTGATTTTGTACCATAATAGTTTAAACTCCTTCTTTCTTTGAAAATGAAAAAATAGACTAAGGAGTCTTGTTATGACTCCTGAGTCTTAAATAGAACGATATGTTTAGAAATGATTTGCTAACTTAAACTTCTTTAAAATAATCTTTGTAATAACCGCCAACTAAACCTGAATTATCAATAATTTGGTAGTATTCTTCAGTTTCATTAATTACATCATATTGTTTGCCGATAGTTAACATATCAGCAACTGTAAATTTCTTAGCATCTGTATTAGTAACTTCAACTTTTTTAATTGGTGTACGCTCTTTCCATGTTTCATGTAACATAGCCATGTATATTCCTCCAATAATTAATTATTGTAATTTATTATCTAAAGTATAAATGAATGAGATGCCACTATTTTCAGTAATACGGATTGATTTAGCATCACCTTGGTTTAACATTTGATATGGGATTCCAATGTCATCAAGTTCTTTCTGAGCTTTTTCAAATTCCTCAGATGAATTAGCGCTAAATTCAACTTGTTCAACGATACCTTCTTCAACCATTTTTATTTCTTCTTTAGGTTGATATAAGTGAAGCTCACCGCCTAAACCACCCTCACCGATTTTAAATACTTGAATCACCTGTTCTGGAAACTCAGTAGACTCATATTCCGCATAATGTACTAAATTAAATACGTTTTTAAAGATGGAAGCCGTCACAGGCATTTCGTTTACTTGAATAATGATTGGCCCTAAACCTTGTAATTGATGAAGTGGATTGACTGAGCTTTCGAATGTTGGAGTGCCTAAGCCGATTCCAGTATTATGCTCATTTGAATAAATATCAAATATTTGTTGGTTAGCATCTTTAAAATTAAAATGCTTATTACCGTTTAACTCTGTTATAGAACTATAATCAATATCATTATCTTTTAAAATTTGTTGATATTCTTCTAGACCTGCATCAGATGGAGTTCTTAATCCTACACTAGAAATGTGTTGGTTTTGATATGTTTCATTTGGAACTTCAACAAAATGTATACGTGTCCCCGGACTTAAGTCTGCATCACCAAATCGTAAAGCTTGATTTTTAGATGCAACATTAAGACCTAATATATCTTTGAATAATTTCTTTGTTTTAGAAAGATCACTTGTCCCTAGTGTGACACTTCTAAGTCCGCTCATAGATTGACACCCCTATATTTATCTTTTCTCAATTATTATAACGTATTTTTTATCCGATTTATATGATGAACTATCAGAGATTAATGTTTACACCTTGCGATATAAATACGAACTTTATTCATTTTTATCACATATTAAGTTCGATAAATTAAAATAAAATTTATAGTTAAAATAATCACTTCATCCCCTCCCCTGCCTTATCAAATATAGTGAGGGGAGTTGTGTGAGAAATAAAATATTAATATTATTTCTCACAAGCATTAACGCGATAAGTTCGTTTTTTCTATTTTTTAAACGTTACTCATTACTTGTTATACTTTGATATTATGTTGAAAAGGATATATACTACTATAATTTAGTTGCTTTATGTGCAAATGTGTAGATTATAGCAGCTATAATCTAAGACGCTATCTTACCTTATATATGTTTTAAACTATTATGTACTTCCTTATTCATTAGTAATACTTTCATTGATACTTTGACTTAAATTCTAATATATATATAGGCGTTATAATTATAACTTGCGATGTTATAGCTGAAAAGCTTATTTAAACTTGCTCTAGAGACACCCTTTAATAATTCTCCCTCACACTTTTTCAAACAAAAAAATACAACGACGAGAATACGTCGTTGTATCAATATTTACGAGGTTGTATTCCTTTATGATTAGCTTTCTAATAGAAGATCTTCTGGGCTTTCGATAAGTTCTTTAATAGTTTTTAAGAAACCTACTGCTTCTTTACCATCGATAATTCTGTGGTCATAACTTAATGCGATGTACATCATTGGTCTGTTTTCAATAGTGTCTTTATCAATAGCCACTGGACGTGTAATGATTGAGTGCATACCTAAGATTGCAGCTTGGTTACCATTGATAATTGGTGTACTCATCATTGATCCGAAGATTCCACCGTTTGTAATTGTGAATGAACCGTTTACCATGTCATCCAGACCAAGTTTTTTCTCACGTGCTTTTACTGCTAAGTCAGCAATTGCTCTTTCAATTTCAGCAAAGTTTTTCTTATCGCAATCTCTTACGAACGGCACTAATAAACCATCGTCAGTTGAAACAGCTACGCCGATATCATAGTATTGTTTAGTAATCATATCATCGCCATCAATTTCAGCATTTACTTCTGGGTATTTTTTCAATGCTGCTACAGCTGCTTTAGTGAAGAATGACATAAAGCCTAATTTCGTACCATCATGATCTTTGATAAATTGTTCTTTTTTACGTTTACGAAGTTCCATAACATTTGTCATGTCTACTTCGTTGAATGTAGTTAACATTGCTGTATTATTAGACACTTCTAATAATTTTTTAGCAGCTGTTTTCTTTCTACGTGACATTTTTTCACGAATAACTGGTTTATTTGGTGTGCTTGATGATTTTTTAGTTTCTTGCGGTTTACTATTTTGTGAAGATTCATTAGCTTGAGATTGACTTGCTTTTTGACTATTGTCTACATCTTCTTTACGTACTACATCGTTACCTTTACCAGAAACTGAACTTAAATCTACACCGTTTTCACGAGCATGACGACGTGCAGATGGTGTCGCATTAACACGTTGGTTATTAGATGAAGATTGTTCTGATTCATTTAAGCTAGTTGAAGGTGTTTCTGTTTCTTTGCCTTCATTTTTTTCAGCGCTTTCGTCTTTTTTATCTTCAGACGGTTGATCATTATTGCTACTAGAAGCGTTATTTCCGCTACCTTCTCCAACTGTTGCAATAACTTGACCTACTTCTACTGTATCACCTTCAGAAGCAAGTTGTTCTTGTAAAACGCCTTCTTCTTCAGATACCACTTCAACATTAACTTTATCAGTTTCTAACTCAAGAATGGCTTCACCTTTCTCAACGCTATCGCCAACATTTTTTAGCCATTCTGCAATAGTACCCTCTGTAATAGATTCTGCTAATTCTGGAACTTTTACCTCTGCCATATTATTTCCCCCTAGTTATTTTGAGTGCTACTTTCAATAATTTTATTTTGAACAAGTTTATGAATTTCTCCATCACCTTCAGTTGGTGCTGCACGTTGTATTCTACCGTGATAACTTAAATTATATTCATTTCCTACAAGAGATTTTAAGTACGGATATACAAATAACCATGCACCTTGGTTTTTAGGTTCTTCTTGAACCCAAGAAACAGTTTCAAGATTTGGTAATTCATTTAACACTTCTCTAATTTCTTCTTCTGGGAATGGATATAATCTTTCCACAGCCACTAATAAAATAGATTCGTTAGGATTTTTAGCTAAATGTTCTTTTAAGTCGATGAACATTTTACCTGAAGCTAAAATAACTTTAGTCACTTTATCTTTGTCAGCTTCATCTACAAGGATTGGTTTGAATCCACCAGATGTAAATTTATCAATTGGTTGAGCAACAGTTTTGTTTCTCAACAAGCTTTTTGGTGACATAATAATTAAAGGTCTCATAGCTTCTGTGCCTAAGCTTTTAGCTTGTGCTCTTAATAAATGGAAGTAGTTACTTGAACTTGATAAGTTAACCACTGTACTGTTATTTTCAGCTGCTAATTGTAAGAATCTTTCTAGTCGTGCTGAAGAATGTTCTGCACCTTGGCCTTCAAACGCATGTGGTAAGAATAAAGTTAAACCAGTTCTTTCGCCCCATTTAGCACGTCCAGAAGACATGAAGTTATCAAATATCATTTGAGCCATGTTAGAGAAGTCACCATATTGTGCTTCCCAAATATTCATGCTTTCTTTATTCTCAACATTGTATCCATATTCAAAGCCAACAACAGCTGCTTCAGATAACGGACTATTATGAACTTCAAATGTAGCTTTTTGATCAGGCACATGGTGTAAAGGTGTGTAAACATCACCATTTTCCTCATCGTGTAATACAGCATGTCTATGGCTAAATGTACCTCTCTCACTGTCTTGACCAGTTAAACGCACTGAGATGCCATCTTGAACGATAGTTGCAAATGCAAGTTGTTCTGCTTGCGCCCAGTCAACTAAACCGTCTTCTTTTTCGAATGGTTCTCTACGTTTTTCAAGCACTTTGTCGAGCTTTTTCAAAACATGGAAACCTTCTGGATATGTTAACATTGCATCATTGATTTCTTTCAAATGATCGAATGTGAAATCTTTATCATCACTTTGTAAAGGTTGTTGTAATGATTCAGGTTTTTCCATATCAGGATTGTCCATTTTATCGGCTTTATCAATTTTATCTTGAGCTGAACGCATAGATTTTTGAACATTATCCATAATCTCATTCATTTGCTCTTTATCAATAACGCCTTCATCCACTAATTTGTTACCATAAATAATCTCAACAGAATCATGTTTGCGAATATTTTGATATGGAACAGGATTAGTAATTGATGGTTCATCCATTTCATTATGCCCGTAACGACGATAACCTACTAAATCAATGACAAAGTCTTTGTGGAATTCTTTTCTGAAGTCCATTGCGATATCAATTGCTTCAATAGTTGCTTCTACATTATCAGCATTAACGTGTAAGATAGGCACATCGTAACCTTTAGCAATATCAGAAGAATACGTTGTTGAACGACCGTCTACTGGTTCAGTTGTAAAACCAATACGGTTATTCGTAATGATATGTAAGGCGCCTCCTGTAGAATAGCCATCTAAATTGCTTAAATTCATTGTTTCGAAATTGATACCTTGACCTGGATAAGCTGCATCCCCATGAACTATGATAGGCATAGCTTTATGGAAGTCAGTTGTAGGACCGCCATTATGATGTGTATCATCTTGAGCAGCACGCGTTTTACCAATAACTACTGGCGCTACAATTTCTAAATGGCTTGGGTTATTTGCAAGTGAGATACGTTGTTCAATACCATATGAAGAAGTTGTTTTAACGCCACCTAAGTGATATTTAACGTCACCTGTCCAACCAGAAGTCAATTCTAAGCTTCCATCTTCCGGTAAGAATTTCATAGGATCCGTATGCATGAATTCTGAAATCATCATTTCGTATGGTTTTTCTAAAACGTGCGTTAAGACATTTAAACGTCCACGATGTGCCATGCCGATTTGAATATTCTGAATTTCTACTTCTGCAGCACGTTTCAAAGTATGTTGTAACATAGGCACTAATGTGTCTACACCTTCGATTGAGAAGCGTTTTGCGCCTACAAAGTTTTTATGTAGATACTTTTCAAAGCCTTCAACATGTGCTAACGTTTCGAATAATTTTTTCTTTTCATCATTATTAATATTTGCCTTATAAGGTGTTTCAATTCGACGTTTTAACCATGTACGTTCTTTATTGTTGTTAATATGGTTATATTCGAATGCAATAGGTCCCTTATAGCGCTTTTCCATGCGCTCAATTGCTTCATATGCATTGTCATAAATATCACTGAAATGTTCAGAAACAATGCCAGCAGAAATTTGTTCTAATGTTGCTTTATCTAAATTAAAATCTTCAATGTTTAGTTTAGGAACATTAGTTCTTTTTGGAGCATTTACAGGGTAAATATCGGCCTTAAGGTGACCATATTGTCTAATGTTATCGATTAAGCGCATGATACGTTTGATAGTGCTATCATCCGCTGAAGAACCACTCCCTTTTGTGGTAGGTTTAGCCTCGATATTAGCTTCACCATTTTTTATTGTACTAAAAAGAACTTGTAAATCATCGGGTACAGATGAAGGGTCATGTAGATAATCATCGTATAAATCTAACATAAGACCTAAATTTGCACCAAAGTTTACAGGAGCTTCCGTAACATCCTTATTATCCTTTGCCATAGTATACCCTCCACAAAATAGTTAAACCGCTTACAGAATAATCATAGCATTATTTAACACTTTGATAAAGCCTATTGACTGAATATTATGTAAAAGGATGTATAATAAAAATTAATTTCATTGAAAAGGGTTTAATACATAGTATTTTATATTGATAACAGCCTTTCTTTTTTAAAATTTTTCCAATATCACTGAAATTTTTAAGTGTTACTTAAAAAAGTTATTTAAAGATAATGTCTTTGCTCAAAAGATAAAATAAAAAAACGACTAGGTTTAAAATTTAACATAGTTTAATCCTAGTCATTTTCTACTATTTTATTATTTAAAGATAATTTTAAAAGTAGTATATTGATTTACTTCACTATCAACTATTATATAGCCACTGTATTGTTGTACAATTTTTTCTGCAATAGAAAGACCTAAACCGTTACCTCCCTGACTTCTAGCTCTTGATTTATCAACTCGATAAAAACGATCAAATATAAATTCTTGATCTTCTTTAGGAATACCCATACCATGATCCGTTATTTCAATACTGATTTGTTTATTTCGAAGTTGCGTTTTAATGACAATATGCTTGTTTTCTTTATCATATTTCATAGCATTATCGATAAAAATTAAAAGCAATTGTTCAAATTGATGGCGATTGATATGTAAGTTTAACGGTTTATTTGCTAAATGAACATCAAACTGGTAGTCAGGATGTAATTGTTGTAATGATTTAACTCTCGAACGGATTTCATCATTAATATTTACATCTTCACTTTCTAATGCTTGAATATTAACTTTATCTTTTGTTAAAAGTAATAATTCTTCAACAAGCTTTGTGATACGATTCATTTCTTCCAAGGAAATGTTTAATGATTCTTCTAATACTGCTGGGTCTTTTTTTCCCCAACGTTTAATTAAATTTAAATGTCCTTGAATTATTTGAAGCGGCGTACGCAACTCATGAGAAGCATCCTCTACAAATTGACGCTGTTGATTAAAAGACTCTTCAATTTGAAACATCATATCGTTGAACGTTTCAATTAAATTATCGGTTTCTTCATAATTTGTATTAAGTTCTAACTTATTTTGGAATCCATCACGTCGTATTTGAATCATTTTATTAGACATTCTTATTAACGGTTTAGTTATTTGTCTTGAGATGATATAACTAATGAAGCCAGTAATGACCGTAGCAACTACCCCAAACATAATAGCTACTATATACAAAGAACGTACGATGTTGTTATAACCTTCTAATGAATGAACTAAAACGCTAAACCCCTGAAAATTACGATTTTGAACAGGTTCAGTTATAATAAGAAATTGTCTACCTTTATACTGTGCAACTTTAATACGTTCAATATTTGTTAAATCAAATGATGGTTTAAAATTTATACTACTCTCATTTGAAGTATGCATTATTTCCTTTCCTTCTTGATTATATATCATGACTTCTTCAAAATTTTCTAAAGATGCACTTAAATCTAGTGTTGAAATACGATCCATAGAGCGTGTTTGAATTAAATTAACAATTTCACTAGAGCTATGCTCAGCTTCATCAATTTCTCCCTCACGTAACGTATCTTTAAGAAAGAAGATAGTAATCAAACAGAATAAAAGGATTGTCGTAAACATAATAAGTGTCGTTATTGTCATCCATTTATATTGTAAAGTACGTTTTTTTATCATCTAATCACGTACCCTACGCCACGAACGGTTTCAATTGTTTTTTCTTTACCAAATGGTTTTAATTTATTTCTCAAATAACGAATATAAACATCTACTACATTCGTTTCTACTTCGCTATCATAACCCCATACATGATTAAGTATTTGCTCTCTTTGCAGTACATGATTACGGTTTGTCGCTAACACGTACAATAAATCATATTCTGTTTTTGTTAAATCAAGTTGTTCACCATTAACAGTTACTTTGAAAGCATCTATATCTATTTTAATACCATTTATATCAATAATATCTTTTTGAGGTTGACGGCGTAATACAGCACGAATTCTAGCAAATAATTCCTCAATTTCAAATGGCTTCACAATATAATCATCAGCGCCATAGTCTAATCCTGTTACCTTATCATATGTATCACTCTTAGCTGTGATAATAATGATTGGCGTAGTTTGTTCTTGACGTACACGTCGACATATTTCAAGTCCATTGATATTAGGCAGCATTAAATCTAAAATAATTAAATCGTAACTATTATTTAATGCTTTATCTAAACCAGCTTGCCCTTCATATTCAATATCAACATTATAATTATCATGTGTTAATTCTAATTCAAGGAAACGAGCTAAATTTTGTTCGTCCTCTACTATTAATATATCAGTCAATGGTTGCACCTCTTTTTTGAAAAATAAGTTAACAAACATGTTAATTAATCTAAAATTAAATTTTACTAATTATGACTAATTAGTCTTTTATAATATAAACAATATTTTATCATAGTATATCTCTAAATAAGCATACAAGTATGTTAAAGCAAAACAAGTTGTGATAACT
>NZ_PPRD01000065.1 GCF_002902575.1 Staphylococcus croceilyticus
AAACTATTAATACAGATGAATGATTCAATTTATTTTATATTGATGTATACAAATAATAAGAGCTGAAAGACTAAGTTTTTCAGCTCATTAAATGATTATGTTAATTTTATTTTAAAGTATTTGCGCATGCTTTGCCAACTATTGTAATTGTATTATTATACTGAAATTAACAGTTGCTATTTATTTAAAGCTTCTTTTATTGATACTAGGTACTTTTCCATTTCAATCGGACGATCATTTTCAAATCTTTTAACAATTTCACTACCGATAACTACGCCATCAGCTACTTCTATTATGTTAGTAACATGTTTTGGCGTTCTAATACCGAATCCTGCAACTACGGGTATATCCGTAAATTCTTTTACTCTTTTTATTTTCTCTTTCAATTCAGGATGGAAAGTTCCATCTTTACCAGTTGTAGCATTCATAGTGACCGTATAAATAAATCCTTCAGCATGTTGGGCAATCGTTTTAATTCGTTCTTCTGAAGCGGTCATTGCTATAAGCGAAATAATTTTCACTGAATATTTGCTAACTCGTTTTTTCAATGCTTTAGCTAATTCAAATGGTAAATCCGGAATGATAACGCCATATACTCCTGTTTTTTCACATTCTTTGAAAAAGGCTTCTTCTCCATATGAAACTATGATATTGTAATATGTCATAAGTACATACTCACATTTTATCTCATATTGATGCAAAGCTAACTCATTAAATATAAAATCAATTGTTACGCCCTCTTTAATCGCTTCATTTCCTGCATGCATAATCACTGGTCCATCAGCTACAGGGTCTGAAAATGGCACACCAATTTCAATAATATCAGCCCCATTTTCATCTAATACTTTAATATTTTTTATGAAATCTTTATTACCCATAACATATGGTATAAATAGTTTAGTCATTTATACCACCTCTTTCATTCGTGTATTGTCGAATAGTTTCCATGTCTTTATCACCACGGCCAGAAATTGTAACTACAATAATTTCATCTTTCTTCATGATAGGCGCTAACTTTTCTACGTAACTTAGTGCATGAGCACTCTCTATTGCTGGGATAATTCCCTCAATTTTACTGAAGCGGATAAGTGCTTCCATCGCCTCTTGGTCACTTGCACACTCGTATTTTACTCTTCCTATGTCGTAATAGTAGGAATGTTCTGGTCCTATTCCAGGATAATCCAGTCCTGCAGATATGGAATGTGCTAATTCTATTTGTCCATTATCATCTTGAATTAAATACATTTTCGAACCGTGAAGTACGCCTGGTCGCCCTTTTCCAATAGCAAGTGCATGCTTATCAGTATTAAAACCTTTACCGGCTGCTTCAACGCCATATAATTTAACATCATCTTGGATAAATGGATAGAATGTTCCTATTGCGTTTGATCCACCACCTACACACGCTACTACTGCATCGGGTAAACGGCCTTCTTTATCTAATATTTGTGTCTTAATCTCTTTACCTATAACGTTTTGGAAGTCTCGTACCATCGTCGGAAATGGGTCCGGCCCAAGTGCTGAACCTAGTAAATTATGCGTATCGTCGACATGACTTACCCAATATTGCAATGCTTTATTTACTGCGTCCGACAATGTACCTTGTCCGTCATCTACTGCTTCAACTTTAGCGCCCAATAATTCCATGCGAAAGACGTTCAGTTGTTGTCTTTTAATATCTTCTCTTCCCATAAATACTATGAGTTCCATATCAAACAATGCTGCTACCGTTGCACTAGCTACGCCATGTTGGCCGGCACCTGTTTCAGCGACTAATTTATTTTTTCCCATACGTTTCGCTAATAAAGCTTGACCAATAGCATTATTGATTTTATGCGCGCCCGTGTGATTTAAGTCTTCGCGTTTAAGATAAATTTTGGCGCCTCCTAATGTTTCTGTGTAGGATTTTGCATATGTTAAAGGTGTTTCTCTACCAACATATTCTTTTAAGTAATAGTCTATTTCTTTTTGAAAATGAGGATCTTGTTTAGCTTTCGCATATTCACTCTTTAATTCAATAATGGCTGGCATTAATGTTTCTGGAACATACTGTCCTCCATATTCACCAAAGAATCCTAATTCATCAACTTCGGTTTGGATGTTCTTCATAATTTAACTCCCCTTTCACAAGATTTACGATTTTATTCATTTTAGTTAAGTCTTTTTTATGATTACTTTCTATGCCGCTAGAAATGTCGTAACCTGCATGCTTTAAATTTAATTGTTCAAGTTGTTGAATACTTTCAACATCCAATCCTCCAGCAATTAAAAAAGGCGTCGATGTTTGAATATCATTGAGTAGTTTCCAATTAAACTTTCGTCCTGAGCCTCCATATTGTTCTGAAGGTGTATCTATAATTAGTAAGTCAGTACAGTTTTCGTATCGTTTTATTGATTTAGCTATATTTTCTATGGCGGGAAGTGCTTTAACTATCTTAATATTCTTGAAATTTTCTTTAGTTTTTTTAATTAATTCAACTGGTTCATTGCCGTGAAACTGAATACAGTCAAGCGGTGTATTAATTATTAAATTTTGAATTTCTTCAAAAGTTGGGTTAACTACCACCACGACTTTTTCAATATTTCTAGGGACAAGATGCATTAAGTTATTTAAATGTTGTATATCCACATGACGCTTACTTTTAGGAAAATGTATAAAACCAATCATGTCGATATTTAATGACTTAACTTTTGCTACATCTTTTATTGTTTTAAATCCACAAAACTTAAGTATCATGTGTGCTTTACCTTTGACAATTTTAGAGATGGTAAAAAGCTAGATAAATCATGACAATTCATTAACGCTCCGCCTATTAATAAACCATCAATCCCACTTTGAATAATACTTTCTACATCTGCTTTCGTATTAATGCCACTTTCCGAAATATAATAATATCCTTGTTTTTTATTACGTAAAATTTGATTCGTATGAGCTACGTCTGTAATAAACATTTTTAAGTCTCTATTATTTACGCCTATTATTTCTGGGTTTAATTGGTAGGCCCTTTCTAATTCAGCTTCGTCATGAACTTCTACTAACACTTCTAATTCTAAATTACTTGCATAAGTGTATAAGTCACGCAATTGATTGTCGGTTAGAATGTTGACTATTAATAGAATAATGCTTGCACCAGCCTTTTTAGCTACGTCAATTTGAAGCGGATGTATAATAAAATCTTTACACAACACAGGTAAGTTAGTATGTAGAGTAAGTTCCTGTAAACGTTCAAAGCTACCACCAAAATATTGCTCATCAGTTAAAATAGAAATTGCATTGGCACCATACTGTTCATAATCTTTTACTTGTTGAACTAAATTGCGGTCACGAAATGCAGATACAGAAGGACTTTTTGATTTGATTTCTGCAATTATATTTAAGCTAGAACTCGTTTCCAAACTTTCAACTAATTTCGGTTTATGTGAGACAGTTATAGTTTCAAGAGTAGCTAATTTTTTTCGTAATATCCTTTATTTAGTAATTGCTTTTTATATTCTACAATTTCATCTAAAATGGTCATCTCAACACCCTCCCATTAATAAATACTGTTTCATAGCTTGGCCACTATCGATAAGATGGTGAGCTAACTTCACTCCTGCCTTAATAGTTTTAACTTTTTCAGTAACATAAAGTGCTAGTGCTGCATTTAAAACGACTACATCACGTTTAACTGAGTGATCCTGATTGTTTAAAATGTCTAAAGTAATTTGTTTATTAATTTGAGGTGTTCCACCTTTTAAATCGTTATTATCTGCATTTCTTAAACCTAAATCTTTAGCGTTTAAATAATAATGATGAATAGAACCATCTTCTTGTAATTCGTAAATTTCATTGTCACCTGAGAGAGTGGCCTCATCCATTCCATTTGCGCCATGTATCACTATGGCTTTACGTCGCCCTAAATCTCTTAATGTCTGTGCTATCATTTCCAATTTAGATGCATCATAGACGCCCATGACCTGATAAGTGAGTTTAAATGGATTAATCAGAGGACCAACTAAGTTGAAAATCGTAGGTGTATTGATTGCTTTTCTAACTGGTTGAATGTACTTCATGATTGGATAAGATTCCATAGCACTTATGAATGCTAGTCCTTTATTTTTTACTTGCTCCGATACATCAATTACAGCAGTCGTTGAAATGCCTAATTCTTGTAACAAATCTGTGCTTCCAGAACTCGAGGTAATACTCTTATTTCCATGTTTAATTACTGGTACGCCAGCACTCGCTACGATAAATGAAGCGGTTGTAGAGATGTTGAAGCTATTGGATTTGTCTCCTCCCGTTCCACATACGCATATACTTCCATCATAAATCGGTTGTGTAGGATACATTGTGTGAATTAAACTTTCTACAATATATGTTAATTCTTGTTGATGAATAGTTTTTCTTGAAAATGCTTCAAGTAATTCAACCTTTTCTTGAAATTTAATATCTTGATTAATTAAGGTATTGATAAATTCTGTCGCTTGTTCTGGTGTCAAAACAGTTTGATTATTAATGTGTTCCAATAGTTTCATCTAAGTTGTTCCTTTCATTCACAAGGTGTATAAAATGAGTAATAATCTGTTTTCCATAGTCAGTAGCGAAAGACTCTGGATGATATTGAATACCAAAATGTAAATGATGATGATCTTCAAATGATTGAATACTGTCTGCTGTCTTACCAGTAATCGTTAAATTTGAAGGGAATGATTTTTCATCACTTATTAATGAGTGATAACGCATAACCTTAAATTCAGTCGGTAAATCTTGATATAGAAGCGTTGGCCTACATACTTTCATTGTGTCAACTTTACCGTGCATTACTTTCGCACCTTGAACAACCTTACCGCCGTAATAACAAGTGAGTGCTTGAGCACCTAAACATACACCTAGTATTGGTAAATGTTTATAAGTATCAATAGCCTTGATTAAACAATCATTATCGAGTGGATGACCAGGCCCAGGAGAAATGATGACACCACTAATTTGATCACCATAATCTAACACACCCTTGTCATCTGGATATTTAACTATTACTTCATCTAGTTGCTTTACTATGTCTACTAAGTTGTAAGTAAATGAATCGTAATTATCAATAATAAGTATCATGGGGAGACCTCCAATAAACTCTTCGCTTTCAAACGTGTTTCTTCTAATTCTTTTTCGGGAACTGAATCATACACCACGCCACATCCTGCCTCTACTTGAACAGTAGTGTCATCAATAAACATTGTTCGAATAGCTAAAGCAAAATCTAAATTTTGATTACAATTAATGTAGCCAATACCCCCGCTATATATACCACGCTTATATGGATAGACTTCATAAATTCTTTGAATCGCTCTTAGTTTCGGTGCACCTGAAACCGTTCCTGTGGGTAAAAGATTTGCAATTACAGTCATAGGTGATAGCTCTTTTTTTATTTGACCTTTAACTTCACTCACGATATGCATCACATGTTCATATTTTTCAATTTCCATTAATTTTGTGATTTTTGAAGTTCCTGTATTACTTACTCTATGAATATCATTTCGTCCTAAATCTACTAACATGCTATGTTCACTTATTTCTTTTTCATCTGCTAGCAGTTGACTTGCATTATGTTCATCTTCTTCTATTGTCTTACCTCTTTTTATCGTTCCAGCAATTGGATTAGTAATTACTTCACTATCATGCACTTTGACGAAACTTTCTGGAGAACTTCCAACAATGATTGGCCCGCCCATATTGATAAAGTACATATACGGGCTAGGATTACGACGTTTTAAATTTTGATAGAGTTGATAACTTAATTGATATTTATTTTTTCCAAAATGATGTTGATATTGATAAATTCTAGATGGTACGACCTGAAACATATCCCCCTCTTTTATTAGATTTTTTAGATGTTTAACATTATTTATAAAATCACTTTCAGTTATATTAGCCATCATATTTGTTCGTTGTGGTGGAGTTATATTATTCTGTTCATACACTTTTATAGAGGTTAGTTTTTCAATACGTTCTTTTACTCTCAATTTCAATTCTTCTTTTTTAGCCTCTGAAAATTGATTTGTAGCAATGACGTACAAATCATCTCAATAGTGGTCAAATACGTAGACATCCTCAATCATGTATAGTTGTACATCGTCATGATCTTTTTTAGCTTCAATATTGAGTCGTTGCAATATAGGAAACTCATGTCTGACTAAATCAAAACTACACGTACCAATAAATCCTGAAATGAATGGTAATTTCTTCAGTAAATCATCATCAATCTGAATATTAAACTGGTTGATATAGTTTTTTAGATAATTATAGGATTCTTTCGTGATGATTTGATTTTGATGTTTAGTTTTAATTTCTAACTTTTTATCTGTCAAAGTTACTGTCCCATAATAATCAAATGCTACAATCGAATACCTGCCTTTTAATTTTTGCTGACTTGTACTTTCTAAAATTATCTTTTGCTCTTTCAGTTGCCCTAGAACTTCTGGAGTAATGTTAGCTCTTATCACTTCATAATATATTTCCATAGTTTCACCCTTTTCCCAATAAAATAAGTTACCTAATGTTAAAAAATTGAGTATTACTAAAATTGTATCTATATATTTTTTAGAAAATTCAGATTACTTTACTCATACTTTTTTAAAAATTTAAGTTCCTAACTAGCAATGTTCACTTATCTTGTTCGTTAAATGTTTGTGATTCACCTATATTAAAGACAATCGCAAATAAAAAAGACACCACAGTTAGCTATCCTCAACAATAAGGACGCGTTACCGTGGTGCCACCTTAATTAACATTCTCATGTTCACTCAATGATTATTTAGTTATATATTTTAAGCCCAATTCAAAAAATATGTTGTGCTAATTTCCATCTACCATTAGCTTTCTTATGCTACAAATCATATTATCTACTTCACTTAAAATTTTTTGACAATTCTTATAATTCAGTATAATACATGGAATTAATTTAATTGTCAATGACATTTTACAATTTTATTGGTGATAAACAATATGCATAAAGTAAGTCTTGAGTAGCTTTAATTGAATCAATATGTGTTCTTTCTAATGCATGAGAAGATTCGATTCCTGCTCCAAATAAACCATGACGAATATCGGCTCCAGCTCTGAGTGCTGCAGACGCATCAGATCCATAATAAGGATAAATATCTACTTTATATGGGATTTGATTAATCTTACATAAATGAATTAAATGAGACTTTAATTCTTTATGATATGGGCCAGAACTGTCTTTCGCACAAATAGAAACTGTATATTCATTAGAAGATTGTCCATCTCCTAATGCGCCCATATCAAATGCAATAAATTCGATAATCTTTTCTGAAATAGAAGCGTTTGCGCCATACCCTATTTCTTCATTATTTGATATATAAAATTGTGTAGTATGTGGTAAAGTTATATCCTCTTGTTTTAACTTTTCAAGCAATTCTAAAATCATAGCTACACTTGCTTTATCATCTAGATGACGTGATTTTATAAATCCTGAAGGTGTAATTTGAGTTCTTGGATCGAAACTAATAAAATCCCCCACTTCAATTCCTAAATCTCTTGTTTCTTCAGCTGACGTTGTTTTCTCATCTATGCGAACTTCCATATGTTCAATATTACGTTCGATTTCATGATTATCTTTATAAACGTGTACGCTTGTTTCATGTAAACAAATTGTTCCAGTATAAACTTGACCAGCTTCTGTTTGAATTTCACAATATTCGCCTTCGATAGCATTATAAGTAAAGCCACCTATCAAACTTAGCGCTAATCGTCCATCTTCTTTGATTTCTTTAACCATAGCTCCAAGAGTATCTACATGTGCAGTAATACATCTTTGATGCTCTTCATCTTCACCTTTTACTGTAATAATTAATGCACCTTTATTAGTTAATTGAGTTGGATATCCTAAGCTTTCAGCTTTATCTTTTACATAATTCACAGCTTCAGCTGCATTACCAGAAGGACTATTAATTTCTATTAATTCTTTAATCGTTTGTAGAACCTTTTCACTCATTCTGATTTCCCCCTTTTCTCTTATTAACATTCATTTTATCGCACTTATCCGCCTATCTCTATTAATCCAACTATATAACTATTGTTTAATTATGCGGGCTATTTTACAATAAGTGTATTCTGAAAATTTCGAAATAAGGTGATTCAATTGAAAAATATTTTATTCGTAGGTCTAGGTCTGATTGGCGGTAGTTTAGCAAGCAATTTAAAATTTTATCGTCCTAACATTCAAATCTCTGCCTTTGATGCTGATCCAACCCAACTTGATAAAGCGCAATCTATTGGAATTATAGATGAGAAGATTAAAGACTATGCTTTAGGTGTCGAAAAAGCTGACATCATTATCTATGCTACGCCCGTTCAACAGACTGAAAAATATTTAAAAGAATTACCTAACTATTATACACGCCCTAATTTAATTGTTACAGATACTGGTAGTACAAAAGCAAATATTCAACAATATGAATCATATCTTTTAGAACATCATATCCATCTAGTTGGCGGCCATCCAATGGCCGGTAGTCATAAATCAGGTGTACTTAATTCTAAGAAATATTTATTTGAAAATGCTTATTATATTTTAGTTTACAATGATACTCGGAACGCTTTAGCTGCTCAAAATTTACAAGAGTTGCTATCTTCAACATCTGCGAAATTCATTACTACTACTGCTCAAGAACATGATTATGTGACAGGCATTGTAAGCCATGTCCCTCATATAGTAGCTGCTAGTTTAGTACATTTAAGTGAAAATAATTCAAACCAACATTCTTTAGTAAAGCAATTAGCAGCCGGTGGTTTTAGAGATATCACCCGTATTGCTAGTAGTAACGCGGATATGTGGAGAGATATTACTTTAAGTAATAAAGAAAATATTTTAGATATTTTAGAAATGTTACAACTACAGTTTCAAGCTATCGCAAATTCAATTAAAAACGACGAAAGTGAAACCATACATTCTTTTTTCAATGATGCTAAAAAATATAGAGATCAACTCCCTGTTAAACAACGTGGTGCTTTGAATATAGCGTATGATCTATATGTGGATATTCCGGATGAACCGGGTATGATTAATAAAATTACTAATATACTAAGTTTACATAATATTTCTATAAGTAACTTAAAAATTTTAGAAGTTCGTGAAGATATTTTAGGTGCTCTGCGTATTAGTTTTAAAACGCCTCAAGATCGTGAATTAGGAGTTAAAGCACTTAATCATTTTGAAACTTATATTTTATAAAAAATATCCTCTTAACTGATAGAAGATATTCCACTAATTAATGGATATTGTTCTCTATCGTTAGGAGGATACTTTTCTACATCTTATGTCCTGCCATTAGACCTAAACGTCCATGTTTGGTACCTGCATCAGTATATGAAATTGCCTTTGATACGATGCCTTTTCCATATTTATTCTGTAAATAGTCTATTGTCTTAGCTAATTTTTCATCTCTTCGTCGTTCATATTCATCAATAAATAAGTTTAATTGTCTATCTTCTTCACTAATCAATTGTGTTAATGAAATACTCAACGTTCGATATAACGCACTTTTATCGCATAGTTGGTTCGCATAATAATTCACTACCTTAAAGATATCTTTTTCTAAATTAGTGGGATCTGTGAGCGTGTATTGCTTATGTATGCCCCCACCTTCAGTATAACCAAAAGAAAAATGTATAGTACGTGCTAATTGCTTACGTGCTCTAATACGACTTGCCACATCTTCAATTAATTCTTGCATCACCACTTTTGTTTCTTCAAAATGATAATCTCTCATTAAAATTTGGCTCTTACATATTGAGGGATTTGTAACTTGATATTTTTCTCGTACTTTACTTTGATCAATACCATTAGCATGTAAATGCATATCTGTGCCTAAAATACCAAACTCTTTCTTTAAGTATCTATAAGGATACTGTGCTAAATCCCCTATAGTAATGATCCCTCTTTTATTAAGTTTCATTTCTGTTTTTTTATTAATACCCCAGAAATCTCTTAAAGGTTGAATATTCCATAGTTTCTGTGGCACATCTTGATAACGCCACTCAGTAATACCGTTTTGGGCATGTTTTGCTTCTATATCCATAGCCACTTTGCTTAACAACATGTTTGATCCTATTCCAATAGTGCAATATATACCTGTTTTATCTAAAATTTCTTTCTGCAATCTTTCCGCAAACGACGTTACTGTAGAATTAAATCTATGGTAACTGTTAGTTACATCCATAAAGAACTCATCAATACTATACTGATGTAAATCCTCTCCTGGAATATACTTAAGCGCAATTTTTGAAATTTCAATAGACACTTCTAGATACTTTCGCATACTTGGATTAATGATATAAATATCGTTGCGATGTGGTATTTCAAATAATCTTGAACCTGTTTTTATTCCTATTTCTTTTAATTTCGGTGTAGCTGCTAATACTACGGACCCCTGTCGTTTAGTATCAGCTACTACTGCTAATTTTGTAGTTAATGGATCTAATCCCTTTTCAATACAAGAGACACTTGCAAAAAAACTCTTTTGGTCAATACATAGAACATCCCTGTCTTCAAGTAAGTTATAGTCATACATCTTAATAACCTCCCTATACAATATTTATTATATACGAACATTTGTTCTATATCAATATTTATACGAACTAATGTTCTTATTAATTTATTTTTGCGGTTAAAATGAAAAATGCTATACTAATCTTGTATTAATAAATAAGGAGGAAAATTTATGCCAATCGTAAATGTTAAATTACTTGAAGGACGTTCAGATGAACAATTAAAAGACCTAGTAACTGAAGTAACTAATGCAGTTGAAAAAACTACAGGTGCGAATAGAGAAGCAATTCATGTAGTAATTGAAGAAATGAAGAAAAACCACTACGGCGTAGCTGGTGTAAGAAAATCAGACGAAAAATAAGTAATTATACTTTAAGTTTACATAATAAAATTATTGTTTTAATACAAACACAAAAAAGAGTCCGGGACATAAAGTTCTTGGAATAAGTAAATAAAGACAATTTCTATTGAAATAATATAGAAATTGTCTTTTTTATAATTTTTTTGATTATTTTCAGCTCGTTGAGCTGT
>NZ_PPRD01000066.1 GCF_002902575.1 Staphylococcus croceilyticus
CTTTTTAAGTACTCTTTTTAAACGTTTATATAAAAGTATGAAAATAATTGAAATGATAATCCCTTTAGTAATGTTAAAAGGAATAATTCCAGATAAAATTATAATTTTTAAATTTGTAAAAACATCGCCTAAGTTAAAAATCATGCCGTATAAAGGTAATAAAACGAAGTAATTTAAAATACTTAGAACAATTGTCATAACAATCGTACCAACCGCTAAACCAATGATTAAGGAACGATTAGAATGACTATACTTTTTCTTACTAACATAATAAGCGGATAATAAGAAACTCACACCAGCTAAAAAGTTAGCAACGGGACCTACAGGATCTCCCATATTAAAAATAAAGTTTAAAATATTTTTCACTAAGGCTACTATGACACCTGCTAGTGGGCCAAATGTAAACGTAGCTAGTAATGTTGGCACATCACTAAAGTCTAATGTTAAGTATGGCGGTAAAAAAGGCAATGGAAATTTTATAAATGTCAGTATAAAAGCAATTGCACTTAACATACTTATAGTAATGAGGCGTTTATTTTGTTGCATATTCAATTTTCTCCTTCCATTCATCTTGCATAGAATAGGAGGATTATTTTGCACAACAAAAAACCTCCATCTTCTCCCATCCAGACTATACTGTCGGCTTCAGATTTCCACTGAATCAGCCACTTCAAAGAAGCGGGTCGCAGGCTTATTTTACTGCCGGTC
Source organism: Staphylococcus croceilyticus (assembly GCF_002902575.1). GTDB lineage: Bacteria > Bacillota > Bacilli > Staphylococcales > Staphylococcaceae > Staphylococcus > Staphylococcus croceilyticus. Next base: position 709 of record NZ_PPRD01000066.1, read on the forward strand.
GGGACTCTCACCCTACCCCGAAGATGAATTTCATATTTATTAATTTAAATTAAATATTACAATAAGGAAAAAGTTTGTGCAATACTCATGCTCAATTCAAAATAAAAACCCACTAAATCCTTTTTCTTATAAAGATTAAGTGGGTAATACTAATGATTATTCAGGTTTAGGTAATTTAATAATAAAGGTTGTTCCTTCACCTAATGTACTTTCTACTGAAATACTACCACCATGCTCTTCAATAATCATTTTGCAAATGAATAATCCTAGGCCAGTACCTTGTTTGCCTCGTGTTCTTGATGCTTCAACTTTATAAAATCTATCGAATACTAAATCAAGATGTTCAGGGGCAATACCACTACCGGTGTCATTTACATACAGGAATTGATACTTATCATCTTCTGAGGTCGTGATACTGATTCTATCACCCGGTTTAGTATAACGAGTAGCGTTATCAATTAAATTAGTTAGCACTTGATCAATACGGTCAGCATCATAATCCCATGGTTCTTCATTCACAGTTGGAAGTAAATTCATATCAATTTCTAAATCATGAGCTTGTTGTTTATATTTCATTTGCATTTTAGATAACAATGGCTTAATCGGTTGTATCTCTTTATTTACAGTTAAGCCCTCTGCATCCATACGAGCTACATTGAGTAATTCATTAACAAGACGATTCAATCGTTTTGTTTCATCTAATACAATTGATAGTGAATCTCTAATTTCATCAGGTTCTGTTACGATACCGTCTACTATAGACTCAGTGTAACCCTGTAATAATGAAATAGGCGTACGTAACTCATGAGAAACATTAGCAATGAAGTCTTTTTTCATTTGATCTAGATTGTGCTCATTTGTCATATCTCGAATAATAACTACAATACCACTGCGTCCATCTTGTTGAATACGAGGAATATAACTCATAATAAATACATAAAATTTACCATTAAATTCATATTCTTGGAATTCAGTAGTTTTCGATGTAAATGTCACTTCAATTTGTTTTTCAATTTTTTGGTAGGTTGATTTGTCAATAGTTGGGATAATGTCATCTGCCATTTTATTAGATAAAATAACTTCTCTATTATCATTTATGCCTAATACGCCCTCTACCATCGAATTTATTAAACTATCACGTATATTTCGTTGAGTGGAAATGGCTTCAATATGTTCTCGAATTTCGTAACTCATGTGGTTAAAAGTACGCGATAATTCTCCAATTTCGTCTTTGGTTGATACGGTCGTCTTTTGAGAATAATCTCCTTTTGAGACATTGAATGCTTGAGTTCGCAACTGTCGTAAAGGTTTAGTGATTTTATTTGATAAAAAGAAAGCAAACACAGTTGAAGTTGCCAAGAAAATAATGGCAGTAATCAAAATTATAATGGTGATTGCATTATTAGTATCTTCTATTGATTTTAAATCTTGATAAATAAACACACCACTATATTTGGATTTACTATGATCTTGTGGTTGCATTGGATATCCTAATAATATATATGAACGAGAATTTCCATTATCATTAATTGTCACATTCTGAGTAGCAGATTCTCCTCGAGTAAACACTTGATTAAAATGACTATCATTATAAATTTCTTTCAACATCTTGTTTTTTAATGGCGTATTTGCCGTTTCTGATTTCATACGATTATCAGCCATAATAATTACGCCACCAGAGCCGTCGATTAATTGTTGGCTATGTTCAATAGCTAACTGTTTATTATCTGCATGCTCTACTAAATGACTTATTCTAGAAGCATCTGATCTGATTTCATTTTCCGTTTGTTGAGTATAGTAATATTGTATAAAGGTGATTAAAGCAGCACTTAATAAAATTAAAACTGTCGTCACTATAAGAATTATAGTTAACCACAGTTTTATAACTACACTATTTAGTCGGTTCGTCACTTGTTTTAACCTCAAATTTATAACCAACGCCCCAAACGGTTTGAATCATATGAGCAGCATCTGCAGAAACGCGATTTAGTTTTTCTCTTAAACGTTTTACGTGTGTATCCACAGTTCTTAAGTCTCCATAAAATTCATAATGCCAAACCTCTTTAAGAAGTTGTTCACGATCAAATACTTTATTAGGTGTTTTAGCTAAATAGATAAGCAATTCATATTCTTTAGGTGTTAAATTAACTTGTTGGTTATCGGCTAACACTCTATGAGCGTCATTATCAATAACTAAGTGATTAAATTCAATAATATCTCTTGCGTGAGGTTCACTTTGTTCAGGTTTAGAAGATTGAGTTCTGCGTAATAATGCTTTAACTCTTAAGACAACTTCTCTAGGAGAAAATGGTTTAACGATATAATCATCTGCACCTGATTCAAAACCTTCAACTCTATTCGTTTCTTCTCCTTTAGCTGTAAGCATAATAATCGGTGTATCTTTATGCTCACGCAATTTAGATGCCATTTCAATTCCATCCATTTCTGGAAGCATTAAGTCCAATAAAATGCACGCATAGTCATTTTCCATAGCAAGATCATAAGCCTCTTTACCGTCACTTGCTTCATGGATAGTAAACGATTCTCTTTCTAAATAGAGTTTCAATAATCTTCTAATTCTATCTTCATCGTCTACAATTAAAATTTCATTCGTCATTTTGCTCTCTACCTCCTACACATGCTCTTACTCTTTATATTATAGCACATAGCCCTATTCAAATCTCTAATTTGTCGTCCATATTGTGAAAAAAATATCAAATGAAATTACCTGCAATTAATTTCATTTGATATTTAAATAATAATTATTTTATTTTCCGTTTTCAGCCATGTGTCTTAACACTTTAACTTCATGAGGTGTTAGCACTCTTCCTTCACCGGCGTTTAAGCCTTTAAGATTTAAATTTCCAAATTCAATTCTAGTTAACTTATCCACTTTATGACCAAAATGTTCGAACATACGTCTTACTTGTCTATTACGTCCTTCACTAATAGTAATTTCTACTAGTGTCGTATTCTTCTCTTTATCTTGTTTTTTAACTTTAACTTGTGCTGGTTGTGTGAAGCCATCTTCAAGTTCAATACCGTGTTCCAATGCTTTTACTTCTTCACGCATTAGATATCCTTTTAACTTCGCTACATATTTTTTTTGAATATGGTATCTTGGATGCGTCATTAAGTTAGTGAATTCCCCATCATTCGTTAGCAATAATAATCCAGAGGTATCATAATCTAAGCGACCAACTGGATATATACGTGTTTCTAAATCATCGAAATAATCAGTTACTACTGTACGTCCTCTATCATCTGAAACGCTCGTAATAACTTGAGTTGGTTTATAAAATAAGATATACATTTTATCTTCTTGTTCAATTTTTATGCCTTCAACTTCTACTGTATCGGAGGGTTTCACTTTTGTACCTAGTTCTGTTACTACTTCCCCATTTACTTTTACTTTTCCATCAGCAATTAAAGTTTCAGCTTTTCTTCGTGACGTATAACCACTATTAGCAATTCTTTTTTGTAATCTTTCTAATTCTTTGCTCATTTTGAGTCTCCTTTTTGATTTACAAGGTTACTGAAGAAATCTTCCATTTCTTCTTCATCTTCCTCGGTAGTTGGTAAATCTTCAATTTTTTCAAGTCCAAATACATTTAAAAATAAATCAGTCGTATTTAAAAGATGGCTTCGCGATTGTTCATTATCTTTAGCTTCTATTAACCCACGTGCAATAAGCGTACGAACAGCACCATCAGAATTGATTCCTCTAATTAATTCTATGTCACTTCTAGTTAAAGGTTGATTATAAGCAATAATAGATAAAGTTTCCATAGCAGCTTGTGAAAGTTTCATGTTAGATTTTTGTTCTACTAACTGTTCTATATATGAAGCGGCTTCTTTTTTTGAAGTTAAAATATAAATGTTTCCATATTTTTGGATAGCAAGTCCTTCTGAATGATATGACTCAATAAGATCAGATAAAGCATGTAAATCGATATCCAGAATTTCAGCTAATTGAGAAGCTTCAAGACCTTCATCGCCTGCTGTATATAATAATGCTTCTAAAATACCTATATTATCCAATGTTGAAATTCACTCCTCTAATGATGTTAATATCGTCAAAACTTTTAGACTGCTCTATGTTGATTAAACCTGCTTTTGACATTTCTAAAATAGCTAAAAAATGTGTCACTACATGTTCAATAGGTTCATTAAATGTAAATAAGCTAAAGAAGTTTAATGAAGATTTACTTAGTAAATGTTGTGATACTTTTTCAGTAGCTTGCTGTATTGTGAAAGATTCTTTTGTAATTTCTACTGTTTTTGGTGTATTCAAAGCCACTCTATTTTTTACACGTTGATAAGCAACAATTAAATGTGTTAAATCAATCGTTTGGTTACTATCCCAAGTTGTGTCTTTTTCAAGATGGGATAAATCGGTAGGATGTTTAGTAAAGTATAATTCGCGTTCTTCTTTTTTGGCATTTAATAACATCGTATATTCTTTATAATTTTGATATTCAATTAATCTTCCCACCAAGTCTTCACGTGGATCCTCTTCTAACTCATCTACTGTTTCATGTTGAGGTAATAATAATTTACTTTTAATCATTAGGAGTTCTGAAGCCATAACTAAATATTCACTTGCTACATTGATTTCTAATTGTTTCATTGCATGTACATATTGCATATACTGTTCTGTTAAGGCTTTCATTGGTATATCGTAAATATCAATTTCGTACTTTTGTATTAAATGTAATAATAAATCTAGAGGGCCATTAAAGGCATCTAACTTAACTTCATACATAATTATCGTCCTTATATTAATTCTCTGTCGTGCATAATTTACTAAAGTATTATAGCATGAATATCATAAACATTTAAATTGAGGTTGAATTAGAATGGAACGAGCATTAATCGATTTTTATTATCAATTTCATAAGCATCAACACTATTTCTTATGTCATGATATTTTAGAAGATGCTTGGAAAGCTAAACCTAATTTTTCTAAAAATGATGCAATTGTAAGCCTTATATTGTTTACCACTGCTATGTATCATTATAGAAGAGAAAATTATATTGGAGCATTAAAAAGTTATAAAAAGGCATTAACTACATTTCAAAATGCTAAGGATAAATCTAGTGTTGGTTTATATGAAGAGAAATATGAAGCATTATTAAACACTCAAATTGAAAAAATTAAACAACACGAACATTTTACTCCTGTAAAATTACCTATTAACAAGCAATTTGAAAATAAAATCTATACAGAAATGCCGGATTATGAATTTAATAAATTTATAGTCAAAGATGATTATATCGTACATCACCACTTACGTAGAGATCGTAGTGAAGTAATTGCTGCCAGACAACAAGCCCTTTTAAATAAAAAAAATAAAGAAATATAAAATTCATTATACTTCTTTATTATTACAATATTTAAGCTCTTGGATGGAACTGATTATACATTTGACGTATTTGAGATTTCGAAACGTGTGTATAAAGTTGGGTTGTTGAGATATCTGAATGACCTAACATTTCCTGTACTGCTCGTAAATCAGCTCCGTTTTCAAGTAAATGTGTAGCAAATGAATGACGAAGCGTGTGAGGCGTCAATGTTTTATTGATGTTAGCTTTTAAACCATATTGTTTAATCATTTTCCAGATGCCTTGGCGTGTTAAAGGTCGGCCATGCATATTGAGAAATAGTACATTAGTTATTGTCTTTTTCAATAATTGAGGACGTACTTTTTCTAAATAAGTATCTAAAAATTCAATAACTGTATCACCTAAAGGGATAATTCTTTCTTTATTCCCTTTCCCGAACACTCTGACAAAGCCCATTATTAAATTAATATCTTCAACCTCGATATTTATTAATTCTGATACACGCATCCCTGTAGCATATAAAAGTTCTAAAATTGTACGGTCGCGATAACCATTATTTTTATTTAAATCAGGCGTTTCAAGAAGTTGCTCTACTTCTTCTACTTCTAATACATCGGGCAATTTTTTCTCATATTTAGGTGTTTCAATCAATACTGTTGGATCTTTAGCTGCGTATTTTTCCCGTAATGCAAATTGGTGAAAACTGCGAATGGTTGAGATAAAACGAGCAATAGATTTTGATGATGCGCCTTCATCAATAAAATGTCCTAGACATTCTTGAATCACTTGTCGGTCAATAAAATCAATATGCGCTATTTTATGCTCTTTCATATAAGCTTCGTATTTAGCTAAATCTCTTCTATATGCGCCGATTGTATTCTCACTTAATCCTTTTTCAATTTGTATAAATTTCAAATATTCTTCAATAATTGTATTCATATTTCCACCTTCATTTATATAGAAAAATGGAGTGAAACAAATTCTAAGTGCTTGTTTCACTCCGACGTCTAGAACCCGCTCAAATTAACTAAATTATTTCCCTTTAGCTTGGCACTTAGCACAGACGCCATGAAATGTTAATCTATGGTCTAAAATTCTAAAATTATATTCTGATTCGACACGTTCTTCTACTTGAGGTAGTAAGTCTTCGTGGATTTCATCTACTTTACCACATTCCATACATACGAGGTGATGATGAAAATGTTTGGCGCCTTCTTTTCTCAAGTCAAAGCGTGCTACCCCATCGCCGAAATTAATTTTATCTACTACTTTTAATTCAGCTAATAATTCTAGTGTTCTATAAACAGTGGCTAATCCAATTTCAGGTGCTTTGTCTTTAACTTTTAAATATACATCTTCAGCACTAAGATGATCTTTTTCATTTTCAATTAGAACACGAACCGTTGCCTCACGTTGAGGTGTTAATTTGTAAGATGATTGTTGTAATTGTTGTTTTACTCTGTTTAATCGTTCTTCCATGGGAGCGACACTCCTCTATTAATAATTATAATCATTTTAAAGTGATAATATCTCACTTACTAAATTAACAATATTCTCAATAAAAGGCAAGCTAAAAACAGTTGTTATTTAGAATGATTATAATTTAATAATATATACTGTAGGCCAATGATTGTTTTAGCATCTTCGATTTCATCGCTATCAAGTAAATCTTTGATTTTATCAATTGGCACTTTGTGTAGCTCTACAAATTCATCCTCATCTAAGTTCATTTCCCCTTCACTTAAGTTGTCTGAGAAATAGATTGATAATTTTTCATTAGAGAAGCCAGGCGAGCCATACATATGAGTAATAAAGTTTAAGTCGTGAGCAATATAGCCTGTTTCTTCTTCTAATTCACGTTTAGCTGCTTCTTCTCTTTCTTCATCTTCTTCAAGTTTACCAGCTGGAATTTCAAGTAATGGTTTTTCAACAGGTTTACGGTATTGCTTGACTAATAATACTTCATTTTCAGGAGTAATGGCACAAACAGCTACTGCCCCATTATGATTAACGATCTCTCTCTTTGATGTTTTACCATCTGGTAATTCTACGTCATGAATTTCTAAATCAATAATTTTACCATTATAAATTACTGTTCTATCAAATGTTTTTTCATTAAATTCCATTATATTCACGTCCCTTTTAATTCTTTATATAAATTGATAAGATGAATGCGTTACCTAAAGTGTATCGAAAGGAGATTGGACATGCAAAAGAATATATTAAAAAGCGGCATTGAAATTTCGGAATTAGGTTTAGGATGTATGAGTTTAGGCACAAATTATCAAGAAGCTGAACCAATTATTGAAACTGCGATTGAAGAAGGTATTACTTATTTCGATACTGCAGATATCTATGATTGCGGTGTTAATGAAGAAATAGTTGGGAAAGCGTTGAAGAAATATCAAAATAGAGATGATATTGTAATTGGTACAAAAGTGGGAAACCGTCCTACTGAAGATGGCGGTACGACTTGGGATCCTTCAAAAAAATATATAAAAGAAAGCGTAAAAGGCTCTTTACAACGCTTAGGTTTAGACCATTTAGATTTATATCAATTACACGGCGGAACAATAGATGATCCTCTAGATGAGACAATCAGTGCATTTAATGAACTGAAACAAGAAGGGGTTATCAGAGCGTATGGTATTTCTTCAATTCGTCCAAATGTAATTGATTATTATTTAAGACATAGTGAAATTGAAACTATTATGTCTCAGTTTAATTTGATTGATAATCGCCCAGAAAAATTACTTAATGATATACATGCTCATCAGGTTAAAGTTTTAGCACGTGGTCCTGTATTTAAAGGGTTGCTAACTTCAAAAAGCGTGGATGTTTTAGATAAGAAATTTAAAGATGGTATCTTCGATTATGATTATCATGAATTAGGCGAAACAATTGCTTCAATCAAAGAAGTCGAAAGTAATTTAAGTGCCCTTTCCTTTGAATATTTAACTTCACACGATGCACTTGGTTCAATCATTGTCGGAGCTAGTTCTGTAGAACAATTGAAAGACAATGTTAAAAATTATAAAAGAACAGTAAGCCTTGAGCGTATCAAAGCAGCACGTGAACGCGTGAAAAATTTAGAGTATACTCAACATCTAAATACAAAATAAAATTTTTTAAAAAAATCGGAGTAGCAATACGTTTCATACAAACGCGCTATTCCGATTTTTATTAATATTGTTTTAAATAGTGATATATGCCCTCATTAGATGTACTTTTTATCGTTACATTCATTATTTCCCCTCTTAAAACCAACTCATGAAATTTAAATTCAATAAATTCTTGTTCACTACTTTCTAAGGAATTATAATATGAAATTCCTACTAAATCTTTAAGTTGAAAAGAAGTTTGTGGTGAAATAGTTTCCAAGTTTTCAGCTGCATATTTGACATGTTTATTTACACAACAAATCATATTAATTCCCACCTTTGTGTTAAATTTTATTTTTAAATAAAGGCGTTAACCATTGTTCAAGTGTTCTTGGTGCCAATTGGTAGATCTTTAATAAGTGGTGCATCCATTTTGGCTGGTTAATTTCTCTTTTTTGTTTAATGATGCCTTCCACGATGTCTTTAGCTAATTGTTGAGGGTCAATCATAATGGGTTCATATTTTTGCGCATATTTTAAACTTGGATCAGCCTTTTCATGGAAAGGCGTTTTGATTGGACCAGCATTTACTGCCATAAAATGTAATTGCGGTTCTTCAAGACGTAAAGCATTTAAAATAGCATTAAGTGCAACTTTAGAAGCACCATAATGTGCTGCATTGGCTTGCGTAACGAAAGCAGCCTGACTTGAAACACCTACGATAGTTGCACTTTTAGAAAAATAAGGTCGTAAAACATTATATAGTAAATTGAAACTAATCAAGTTTACATCGTAAGTTTCAATCATTTCGTTAGCAGTATGATGAACAACAGATTTAAAATAACCTAAACCTGAACTGTAAATGAGTCCATTAATTGGTAATTTGATGCTAGAGTCTATATTAGCGATAGCTTCCCTATCTTGTAAGTCGCAATGAATCATTGAAACTTTAGATTGATAAGACCCAAAATAAATATTATTAAACTTGTCTTTATCTCGAGCAATTACTGTAACAAAAGCCCCTTTTTTTAATAACTGTTTCACTATTTCTAATCCTAGTCCACTTGTGCCTCCAGTGACAATGTAATGCTGACCAATCATATTTCTTCGAGCCCCTTTTTAAACTTTGTTTTTATAGTAACTTATTTTCACCTATTTATAAATAAATCGGAATTTTAGAAGATGTTTAATGTTAGTGAGAAATACTATATTTTAAAAACTAAATTCTTTTAGAGGATCACCTAAGCTGAAGCTTATGAGTATAGTCGAACTAACTTTTTATAAAAAAGAGTTCATGTAGAGGAACACCTGAGCTAAAGCTCATGTGTATAGTGATGCTAAATTTTTATTTTAAAAATAAGCATCACTTATATGTTACTATGGTGGTACAAAAATTAATGTGAGGGTGATGTTGTTAATGAAATTAGTATTTTATGGTGCTGGTAATATGGCACAAGCGATTTTTAAAGGAATTATCAATTCTAAAACGCTTAATTCAAATGATATTTATCTAACTAACAAATCCAATGAAGAGAGACTTAAGCAATTTGCTGAAGAGTTAGGTGTGGAATACAGTTATGATGATGAATCATTATTAAAAGATGCGGATTATGTATTTTTAGGAACTAAACCTTACGATTTTGATGAAGTTGCTAAACGAATTCAACCGCATATTACAGATGAAAATCGATTTATTTCCATTATGGCTGGTTTACCGATTAACTATATTCATGAACAACTTCAAGTAACAAATCCTATTGCACGTATTATGCCAAACACAAATGCGCAAGTTGGACACTCAGTAACAGGAATAAGCTTTTCAGGAAACTTTGGGCCTAAATCTAAAGATGAGGTCATCGAATTAGTAAACGCATTCGGTTCAGTTATCGAGGTAGATGAAGATCACTTACATCAAGTGACAGCCATTACTGGAAGCGGTCCTGCTTTCTTATATCATGTATTTGAACAATATGTTAAAGCTGGCACTGAATTAGGTCTTGAAAAAGGTCAAGTTGAAGAATCGATCAAAAACTTAATTATTGGCACAAGTAAAATGATAGAACGTTCTGATTTAAGCATGGAACAATTACGTAAAAACATTACCTCTAAAGGTGGTACAACTCAAGCAGGTTTAGATGCATTAGCACAACACGATATTAAAGGCATATTTGAAGACTGCTTAAACGCTGCTGTTGAAAGAAGTATGGAACTTTCTAAAAACGAAAATGATTAATACCAAAACTCATTGAAAAACCCTATCCACTCGTATTATATGGATAGGGTTTTTTCAAATACAACATCTAAATTTTATAGGTTTCAAAGTCTTTAACGAATTCAAAGTTTGGTGTATCTTCTAACTGTTTTAACTCAGATTTTATTTTATCGATATCCTCATAGTTATAGCGATTACTTAAATGCGTAATTAAACTTCTGCTTACATTTGCTTGTTTTATTAATGTGAAAACATCATCAATATGACTATGATGATAGTTGTTGGCTAACGTTTTGTCCCCTTCAATATAGGTTGCTTCGTGAATCATTACTTCTGAATCTTGTGCAATGATCATTTCATTTTTACAAGGTTTAGTATCACCAAAAATTGATATAATCGGACCAGGTTTTGCAGGCCCTTTGAAATCATCAGAATTAAATACTTGGCCATTGTGTTCAAAGGTATCATACATTTTAACTTCTTGATATTTAGGCCCTGGTTCTAAGCCAATTGCTTTCAAGGCTTGCACATCAATAGTGCCTGGTGTCGTTGGTGATTCAATGCGATAACCATAAGAAGGTATGCCATGATTTAATAACTTAGCTGATACCGAAAAACCTTTGTGATGATATGTAAAATTATTATCAATCTCAATAAATGTAGTTGGATAATTTAAATGAGACTCTGATAATTTAAGTGAAGACTCGATGTACGCTCGTATACCTTTAGGTCCAATAATAGTAAGAGGCTTATCTTCTCCACCTTGGAAGGAACGACTAGTCAATAATCCAGGTAAGCCAAAGATATGATCGCCGTGCATATGCGTGATAAATATGTGATCTACTTTACCTAGCTTAATAGAATGATTTAAGATTTGATGTTGAGTGCCTTCGCCAACATCAAAAAGCCAAATCGCGTTTGAATATGGCTCAAGATTTAAAGCGATGGATTGAGTGTTTCTTTCTTTAGTCGGTAAACCCGCACTCGTTCCGAAAAATGTAACTTCCATGCATATGCCTCCTTTTTCTTCAATATATTTTATCATATGTAGAAGTAATTGTTATAATGAGAAATAAAATAAATAAAAATGAAACGATTTAAGGTATAATGATATTTATATTATATTAAATTGCGTGTCATTCATTTTGGATGTAAATTTGAATTATAGTATCGCTCTAAAGCAAAAATATAGGAAGTACTATTAATTTATTTTATAATAAATAAATCATAGCAATTAAAGAATTGAGGTTTTGAACTTGAGTAAACAAACGAAACATATCCCTTGTTTAATTACTATCTTCGGTGCTACTGGAGATTTAAGTCATAGAAAGTTATTTCCGTCTTTATTCCACTTATTCCAACAAGATAATTTAGATGAACATATTGCTATTATAGGAATTGGACGTCGAGATTACACTAATGAAATTTTCCGTGAACAAGTGAAAGCATCTATTCAATCACATGTTGAAGATACTACTCAAATTGATGAATTTATGGAACATGTTTATTACTTCAAACATGATGTTAGTGATGAACAAAGTTATCATAATTTATTAGATTTTTCTAATCAGTTAGATACTCAATATCAATTAAAAGGTAATCGCTTATTCTACTTAGCGATGGCACCTCAATTCTTTGGTATTATTTCTGATTACTTAAAATCATCTGGTCTTACTGAAACAAATGGCTTTAAACGTCTTGTTATCGAGAAACCATTTGGTAGCGACTTAAAATCAGCTGAACAATTAAACAATCAACTTCGTCAATCATTCAAAGAAGAAGAAATTTATCGTATTGACCATTACCTTGGTAAAGATATGGTGCAAAATATTGAGGTTTTACGTTTTTCTAACGCCATGTTTGAACCATTATGGAATAATAAATACATTTCTAATATCCAAGTCACATCTTCTGAAATACTTGGGGTTGAAGATCGTGGTGGCTACTATGAATCAAGTGGCGCATTAAAAGATATGGTACAAAACCATATGTTACAAATGGTTGCATTATTAGCTATGGAAGCCCCTATTAGTCTTAAGAGTGAAGATATCCGTGCTGAAAAAGTTAAAGTATTAAAATCACTTAGACAATTAAAACCTGAAGAAGTGAAAAAGAACTTTGTACGTGGACAATACGATAGAGGTTATATAAATGGTGAAGAAGTAAAAGCTTATCGTGAAGAAGACCGCGTGGCTGAAGATTCAAATACACCTACGTTTGTTTCAGGTCGTCTAACTATTGATAATTTCCGTTGGGCTGGCGTGCCATTCTATATTAGAACAGGTAAACGTATGAAGTCTAAAACAATTCAAGTTGTAGTAGAATTCAAAGAAGTTCCTATGAATTTATACTATCAAACTGATAAATTACTTGATTCTAATTTACTAGTGATTAATATTCAACCAAATGAAGGCATCTCACTTCATTTAAATGCTAAGAAAAACATTCAAGGCATTGATACTGAACCTGTACAATTATCCTATGCATTAAGTGCTCAAGATAAAATGAACACGGTAGACGCATATGAGAACCTATTATTTGATTGCCTTAAAGGTGATGCGACTAACTTTACTCACTGGGAAGAATTAAAATCAACTTGGAAATTTGTTGATATCATTCAAGACGAATGGACGATGAATGAACCATCATGCTTCCCTAATTATCAATCTGGTACTAATGGCCCATTAGAAAGTGATTTATTATTAAGTCGCGATGGAAATCATTGGTGGGACGATATTCAATAGAACGAAACAGCTATATTGTTTTTAAGGAGGACACAATATGATGTTTAAATCTGAATGGTTTAAACTCATATTCTGTCCTTTTTCAATTATTTTTGAAAAAGTTTTTAAAGATAGCACACGTTAAGATGTATATTTTTATAAAATAAGGTAAAATATGTATTAATTGATTGTAAAATTATTGGAGTGAAAGTTTTGGACGTTATCAAGCAGATACAACAGGCAATCGTATATATTGAGGATCGTTTATTAGAGCCGTTTAATTTGCAAGATTTAAGTGATTACGTTGGTCTTTCTCCTTACCATCTAGATCAATCATTTAAAATGATTGTAGGACAATCACCAGAGAGTTATGCACATGCTAGAAAAATGACTGCAGCAGCTAGAGAAATGATGCTAAGTGCTTCAAGATTAGTTGATGTAGCTAAAAAATACAATTATACGAGTTCGAACGAATTTGCTAATGATTTTAGTGATTTTCATGGTATCTCACCGATTCAAGCATCTGCAAAAAAAGATGAGTTAAAACTGCAAGAACGACTGTATATTAAATTAACGACTACTGAACGTGCACCCTATCCATATAGATTAGATACTACTGATGATATACCATTAGTTGGATATGCTCGATTTGTTGAAGCGGATAACTTATCTAACCCCTATAAAGTCCCTGATTTTTTAGAAGATTTATTCAACGATGGTAGATTAAAAGAATTGAAAAGATATAATAATATAAGCCCTTATGAGATATTTGTCATTACTTGCCCGTTAGATGAAGGTGTAGAAATATTTGTCGGCGTTCCAAGTGAACGCTACCCAGCACATTTAGAAAGTAGATTGTTACCGGGTAGACATTATGCTAAATTCAATTTAAAAGGCGAAATTGATTATGCAGTTAATGAGGCTTGGTATTATATAGAATCAAGTTTGCAACTCACTTTACCATATGAACGAGATAGCTTGTATGTAGAAATTTATCCTTTTGATTTCTCATTTGAGGACCCATTCACTAAAATTCAACTTTGGTTACCTATTAAACAAGAAAATTACGACATATAAATTATTGAATAAGATAAGCTCGATTAATAAATTACTAGTTACAATTCATAAATCTCAATTCGTTTTATAAACTTTATGCATTACTTGATGCTCTAGTATTATAATTTAATCAACAAGAGCTTCGTGCATTTTATGAACCAATCCCCTCACTATTGCGAGTAGTGAGGGGATTTTTTAGGTGATGATGAATATCGCCTATTTTTTTTATTATTACGTGTACGTAATCATTGCGCAAATAACACAACTATACCACTACTTATATTTCAGCTACAAAAGCTTCGAATGGTTTGAGAGATGCTACGTCTAGAGAACTATCATAGTTGTGTAATTTTATTGCTTCTCTATCCACCTCAAATGGTAGTGATAATCGTGTAGATTTATCTGTTAAATTCCCTGCCACGACTACTGTTTTACCATCTAATTTACGTGTATAAGAAAACACATTTTCATTATCTTCATCAACTAAATCAAATTGTCCATAAGTGTAAATATCGTTTGATTTCTTCAATTGAATTAATTGTTTATAAAAATTAAGTACCGATTTCTCATCTTTTAATTGTTGTTCTACATTGATTTCTTTATAATTTGGATTGACTGGGAACCATGGTTCACCTTCAGTAAACCCACCATTAGTAGAATCCTCCCATTGCATTGGCGTACGTGAATTATCACGATTTTCCATTCTATATTTATCTAATAATTGATTAACGTCTCCGCCTTGTTCTTTTACAATTTGATACTCGTTTTTAACCGCAACATCATTAAAGGTTTCGATACTTTCAAACGGATAGTTTGTCATACCAATTTCTTGTCCTTGATAAATAAATGGCGTTCCTTGCTGTAAGAAATAAACTGCTGCATGGCTAGTAGCAGATTCATACCAATATTCTTTATCATTGCCCCACGTAGAGACTCTTCGAGGTTGATCATGATTTTCAATAAATAAAGCGTTCCAACCTACATTCTCTAATTGCTTTTGCCAACGATTTAAAACATCTTTATAAGCTTTTACATTAAACTGCGAATCTCCTGTACTCCATAACCCTAAATGCTCGAATTGGAATATCATATTAAATTTACCTTTATCTTCTCCAACCCACTCTTCTGCATTATCAGGATTAACACCATTCGCTTCCCCTACAGTCATAATGTCATACTTAGAAAGAGATTCATCCTTCATTTCTTGCAACCATTCTTGAATACCAGGTTGATTCATATCTACATCAAATGCTGGTGCATATTTCTTCCCTTTTGGTACTGGTAAATCACCGGCTTCAAATGTTTTCTTAATGTGCGTAATTGCATCTACTCGGAAACCGTCGATACCTTTTTCAAACCACCAATTCATCATATCAAATACAGCTTCTCGCACTTCTTTGTTATCCCAATTTAAATCAGGTTGTTTTTTACTAAATAAGTGGAAATAATATTGATCTGTGACTTCATCAAACTGCCAAGTCGAACCATTAAAGATGCTTTCCCAATTATTAGGTTCAGAGCCATCAGGTTTAGGGTCTGCCCAAATATACCAATCTCTTTTAGGATTATCTTTGCTTGATTTCGACTCAATAAACCAGGGATGCTCATCTGACGTATGATTTACCACTAAATCCAGGATGAGTTTCATTCCTCTCTCGTGCACACCTTCCAATAAACGATCGAAATCTTCCATTGTGCCAAATTCATCCATAATGTCTTGATAATCACTAATGTCATAACCATTATCATCATTTGGTGATTGATACATAGGACTTAGCCAAATCACATCAATACCCAAGTCTTTTAAGTAATCTAACTTTTCAATAACACCTGGTAAATCGCCAATCCCATCATTATTACTGTCATTGAAGCTTCTTGGATAAACTTGATACGCTACTGCTTCTTTCCACCAATTTTTAATCATTATTCATTCTCCTTTGCTATTTTTTTAGTTGATTGTCTAATTTCTAAATGTGTTTCTATTTCTTTTTTTGAAAATGAAACAGGCAAACCTTGTAATAAATTAATTATTGTTACGCCAGCTTCTTTACCTAACAAGTCAGGGCTAATGCATACGCTAGTTTGTGGCGGTGCTGCATTTTCAGTCAAATAAGAAGTGTTAAAAGTACAAGTTTGAATAGTATCAGGTATTTTAAGTTTATAATCATATAAAACACTAAGTACTTGTAGGTTTAACATTGCATCAGAAGTGATAATCA
This sequence comes from Staphylococcus croceilyticus, assembly GCF_002902575.1. Lineage (GTDB taxonomy): Bacteria > Bacillota > Bacilli > Staphylococcales > Staphylococcaceae > Staphylococcus > Staphylococcus croceilyticus. The sequence goes on from NZ_PPRD01000066.1 coordinate 17,365, forward strand.
CACTAGGTTTAAGCGCATTATCTTCGATGCAATAGCGTTCAACAATCTTATGTATTGATTGTCGCGATCCAGCTTCTTCTACTGCATATTGAATTTTAAATTCTTCACAAATATTTTTGAAACCAAGTTCCCTATCATTCGTTACCGCAAAATTACCTGACTCTTTGAGAAAGAGTATATGTTTATGGCCTAAATCATATAAATACTGTGTTAATAGTTGAGCAGCGTTAATATTATCATTATCAATGTGAATTACGTCATCGTAGTTAAGTGGTTTACCAACTACTATATAAGGAAGGCTATGTTCATGAAGAAGTCTTTCAATTTCATCATTCTTTTTAGAATATAAGAGTATAAAAGCATCTACACTACGTGATTGAATCATTTGTTTGACCTCAGTAAATAGCTCATTTAGTTGTTCTGAAACTGTCATCTTTGTTGAATAGCCATGACGATTACATTCTTGGTGAATGCCATTTAACACATCACTATTGAATGGATTTTGCCTTACATCTGAGGAAGAACTTTTAATAATTAAACCAATTGTTAAGGTTTTATTTGTAATTAATGTGCGAGCAGCTTGGTTTGGAATATATCCTAATTTATCCATCGCTTCTCTAACCCTGTTTGCAGTTGCTTCAGTGATCTTAGGATTGTTTTGAATCACTCTTGATACGGTCGATATAGATACATTCGCCTCAGAAGCTACATCTTTAATGGTTGTCCTCATGAGAAACCACACTTTCTTTCAAAATGAGTAAGCGCTTACAAATAAGCTATACACTTATCTTAAAAATATATTAATAAGAAGTCAATCATTTTGTGCAAACGATTGCATAAATTATCATAAAAATGAAGCAGTAACTTGAATGGGTACTACTTCATCAAAATATATTAATTTTTGGCTCTACGTCAAATCGGACTGATGAGTCCTAATATTGAGATTAAGCAACCTTAGGTTGTTTAATCTCTTTTTTTGTTGTTGAGGCAA